>RGAU01000280.1 GCA_009919975.1 Gammaproteobacteria bacterium | reverse complement strand
TCCTCCACGGCGCCGGCAAGGGTTCCTTCCGCAAGGGTCATGAGCACCCAGCGATCGGGATCGCCCGTACCAAAGGCAATGCGAAGGTGGTTGGAATCTTCCTGCGCCGTAACGATGTCCTCATAACCGTCGCCGTCTAAATCGCCGAGGGCCAGGCCATCACCGCCGCGAATGGGCACGCCGCCATTCACGTCTTCGGCGTCGATGATGTGCTCCACCCAGGAAATATACTGACGGTCCGGCGCCAGGGCCTGGCTGGGCGTTTCGGCTACCGTGGGGCTAGGGCCATGGCTACACCCGAGGAGCGTCAGTGCTCCGCCGATGACCAGGATGACGTTTCTGAGAACTCCGTGCATGCCCTCTCCCCCGTGCATGACGCCACTGCTTTGAAGCCTACCGCAATTTGGCAATCCTCCGGGGATCACAGGCTAGGCACCGAATCGATCAAGTAGTGCTAGGGCCCAGTCAGCTACGCTTGGGCAGCGCTCCGCGTCGAGGATGAACTCTTGACCGAAGCCCCTGGGCTGAACCCGCGTAGTCCCCTCCTCAAGCCAGTGGAGCCGATTCCTAAAGGGTGAAACCCCAGGGTTGAAAGCCGGTTCGGGGAGGCGCCAAACGCTGCGCGTGGCCCCGGACTCAGTGAGCACAAGTTCTGGATGGGTCTTCGGGAAGCGCCCGAAGGCTGCCTTGGAACTAAACTTTGAGGGGCCTTGCAGGCGCCCCCGGGAGACATACAACGTGTTCTGCGCATACCCCTGAGCGTCTCCTAAGCCGTGAGGATGGCTCACGCCAGAGGCTTTGAGGAAGGCCACAATGGCCTGCGTGCCTCGCACAACCTCAGTCACCTGAAGCCATCCGAAAAGGTGATGGCATCCTGAGCCCCGCCGGTCTTCCGTACCCCGAAACCAGCCGAAAAACAGAAACAGATCGCCCTCCCCCACCTCATGAAGGGAAAGTTCCCCCTGAGCCGCACCATGTTGCCCCAGAAGCCCCAAGGCGCCCCCCAACATAGGATCAAAGTGGCAGGATCGATTGGGGTGCAAAGCGCTCCCTCCACCCAAGCGGAGCAGCTCGGAAGCCGAAAACTCATCAAAGCGGAGGTCCCGATACCGATGGGTCGAAGGGGGCCGCTGAGGGATGGGCAGGGAGAACAGCCGGCCGTCGGGAAGGATCGGGGATGGCCGTCCCCCGGCGACAGAATCTACGCCCTTACGACTCAGAATTACGCGTCGAATCATGGTGAGCTCCCCGGGGAACTTAGCGAGGGTAGCAAACGATGCGACCCGCTCAACGGTCTTGACCCCGCCGAGGGCGAATCGCTGTACTGGCGTCGAGAGGGATCAAAACATCTTCACAGGAGGGCAAGGATGCTGATGCGTTCAATCACAGCGGTCATAGGCACCGCCTTACTTATTGCCGGCCTTCAGGCGAAGGCGGACATCACCCTCGATGCCCTAGAGGCCGGTTCCGGGATTAGCTGGCCTCAAGGCCTGCGGGAGGCGGTGAGCCCGCTCCTTGGGGCCGCACCGGGCCGTGGCCGTTTCCGTGGACGACGCCCTGGAAGCCTTTGCCGTCGGCTCGGCCTGGCAGGCGCCCTCGCCCATCATGGCCAGCCAGGCGGCCATGCAGGGCTGCGAACAGGATCGGGCCGCTAAGGGCCTGCAGGTGCCCTGCGAGATCCTCGTCAGCGACGATGCCATCATGCCCCTGGGCCGGGCCCAGCGGGCCGCGGCAGACCTCAAGCAGGGCAGCCAGGTGTGGCGCGTGGAGGGGCCCAAGGGCACCCTGTATCTGGTGGGCTCGGTGCACGTGCTAAAGCCGTCCCTCTTTCCCTTGCCGCCGGTGTATGAGCAAGCCTATGCGGCGGCAGAGCAGCTGGCCGGCGAGGCGAACCCGGTGCTCATGAACGATCCCGCTCGGGTGAGTGCCCTCCAGAGCCTACCCCGGCCACCGGAGAGCACCCTTCGCGCAGAAATGCCCGAGGAACTGAAGGACCAGCTTGAGGCGTTCCTTGCGAGCCTGGGGGCGCCGCCGGAGCTGGCCTATGCCAGCCCTCCCATGGCCGCTGCTATGGAGCTGGAGAGCCTGACGATCATGGCGCTTGGCTACACGCCGCAGGCGGGCTTTGAGTCCTACTTTGCGCGCCGGGCCAGCCAGGATGGGAAACCCTTTACTGAGCTGGAAGATCCTATCGCGGTGTTGCGTTCGATCATGACCCTCCCCCTGCCCGTGCAATTCGACGCCCTGGCTC
>RGAU01000279.1 GCA_009919975.1 Gammaproteobacteria bacterium | reverse complement strand
TCCACGGGACAAGGGGCCACGCAAAGATCGCAGCCTGTGCACCAGCTCTCCACCACGCTGTGCATGCGCTGGGCCGCTCCAAGGATGGCGTCCACGGGGCAGGCTTGGATGCATTTCGTGCAGCCGATGCATTCTTCTTCCCGAATCACCGCAACGACAGGCGAGGGGTTGGGAGCCTCCAGGGGTGCGGAGGGGCGCCCGAGCACCCGGGCGAGCTGGTCCGCGCCGTTCTGGCCCCCCGGGGCGCAGAGCGTGGCCGGCGCACCGTCCACCACGGCTTTGGCATAGGGACGGCAGCCGGCATAGCCGCAGTGGCCACACTGGGTTTGGGGAAGGAGGGCGTGAACCTCGGCTTCCAGAATCTTGGCCTCCCCGGCTCTCCGCCGCTTTTCCCCTCGGGCCAGCGCGAAAAGTCCGGCGAGGCCGAGCAGCACCAGGGCGAGGCCCGTGGTAAGGCTGGTCACGCCGTTACCCCCTGGAGGGCGAGGGCGAGGATCGCCAGGGCCCAAAGGCGAGGGGCGACGGAGGGCGCCCCGCTGCCTTCGAGGCGGGCAAAAAGCGCGGAAAACACCGGTAGGCTTGCGCCGAGGAGCAGGGGTAGGGCGAGCAGCGTTCCCAAGGAGGTGGTGGGCGTGGTGCCGGCGAAGGCCCAGAGCATCAGCGCCGGGGAAAGTACGATCAGGGGCTGAAGGGGCGCGGCGGCATCCAGGGGTTTGGAAAGCTTCAGGGCGAGAGCCCCCGCCAGCCCCGCCAGGAGCGGCAGCACCACGGCAGCGCTTGGCTGCGTCCCCAGGCCTAGGCCCGCAAGGGCGCGCCCAGCGAGTCCCGCCAGCATTAATGCTAGCGCCACGGGGCGCGCCAGGGTCACGGCGTCTCGGGGGGCCGCCGGCAAGGTGAGGAGGAGGAGCAGGGCGCTCCCCTGCACCGCGAGCCAGGGGGTCTCGGCGAGGGCGGAGAGCAGGGGCTCGCTCATGGGACCTAGGAGATCTCCATGCCAGGGGTGGCGCCGCTGTCAGGGC
This sequence comes from Gammaproteobacteria bacterium, assembly GCA_009919975.1. Taxonomy (GTDB): domain Bacteria; phylum Pseudomonadota; class Gammaproteobacteria; order Pseudomonadales; family Azotimanducaceae; genus Salivita. Next base: position 1,279 of record RGAU01000279.1, on the reverse strand, counting down.
TCAGGACAAAGATGTCTTTGCCCCCGGGGCCCGCGGCCAGCACCATGCCTTCGGAAACGCCAAAGCGCATCTTCCGGGGCGCGAGGTTCGCCAGCAGCACCACAAAGCGCCCCTCAAGGGTCTCGGGCTCGTAGGCGGCGCGAATGCCCGAGAGCACCTGGCGCTCGCCGAGGGGGCCGACGTCGAGGGTCAGACGTAGGAGCTTATCGGCGCCGTCCACCGTTTCCGCCTTGAGTACCTTGGCGGCGCGCAGATCCAGCGCTGCGAACTGATCAATGGTGATGAAGCCATCGGCGCCTTCCTGCGCCGCGGCGGGCGCCGGGGGCGCCTTTTTCCCGGGGGCCTTCGCTTCCGGGGCGGGGGCCGGCTTGCTGGCCTCCACCATGGCGTCCACGGCCTTGCGCTCGAGGCGTGTCTTCAGCGCCTTAAAGGGATTGATGGGGTGGTCTCCCAGCCAGCGCTGGCCGTCTTCCCAGGCCAGGGGCTCAATCGCCAGGAAGGCTTCCGCAGCCTCAGCCATTTTGGGTAGCACGGGCTTCAGGGCGGTCATCAGCACCCGGAAGAGATTGAGGCCGAGGGTGCAGACGTCCTGCACCGCTTGGGTCTGTTCCGGATCCTTGGCCAGCACCCAGGGTTTTTCCGCATCGATATATTGGTTGGCTCGATCCGCGAGGGCCATGATGAGGCGTACGGCCTTGGCGTATTCGCCGCTGTTAAAGGCCTCTCCGATGGGGTCGAGGGCGGCCTGGGCTTCGGCCCAAAGGGCTTCATCGGCGATCTTCGCCCCAAGGCGTCCGCCATGTTGCTTGTGAAGGAAGCCCGCGCAGCGGGAGGCGATATTGACCACCTTGCCGACGAGGTCGGCGTTGACCCGGGCCACGAAGTCATCAAGGGATAGGTCGATATCATCCGTGTTCGGCCCGAGCTTCGCGGCAAAGTAGTAGCGCAGGTATTCCGGATCGAGGTGTTCCCGATAGGTGCTGGCGTTGATGAAGGTGCCCCGGCTCTTGGACATTTTAGTGCCGTCCACGGTCAGGAAGCCGTGGGTGTGAATGCGCGTGGGGGTGCGGAAGCCCGCGCCCTCGAGCATGGCGGGCCAGAACAGGGTGTGAAAGTTCACGATGTCCTTGCCGATGAAGTGGTGCACTTCAGCGGTGCTGTCAGCGGCCCAAATGTCTTCAAAGCTCACGCCTTGGCTACGACCCTCGGCCACCAGCTTCTTGAGCGCAGCCATGTAGCCAATGGGGGCGTCGAGCCAAACGTAGAAGTACTTGTTGTC
>RGAU01000278.1 GCA_009919975.1 Gammaproteobacteria bacterium | reverse complement strand
GGCGGTTTTCCCGGTAATCAATGGGCACCACCACAAGGCTCGGCCCCGGGGTCTCAAAGGACTTGGCCAACTCGCTCTGAAGATCAGCACTTCGGGTGACATGGAAGCCATTCCAACCGAAGGCCGAGGCCAGCTGCATCCAGTCCGGATTGCCAAAGTCGAGATCGGTATGACGGCCAAAGTGGTTTTCCTGCTTCCACTTGATGAGCCCGTAGCCCTTGTCTTCCCAGACCATCACCGTAAGGTTCAGGTTCAGGCGCTTCGCCGTTTCCATCTCCTGTACGTTCATGAGGAAGCCCGCGTCCCCGCAAATGCCCAGGATGCGCTTGTCCGGATGCACCAGCGCCGCCGCTAGCGCGCCGGGGAGGGCAAAGCCCATGGAACAGAAGCCGTTGGGAATGAGGCAGGTATTGGGCTCGTGGCAATGGTAGTGGCGGGCGATCCACATCTTGTGAGCGCCCACGTCGGACAGCAGCACGTCATCCGGACCTAGCACCTGACGCGCATCCCAGAGCACCTTCTGGGGGCGAATGCTGCCTTCCGTGTCGTCGTCCTTGTGCTCTTCGAGCTCCGCCTTCATGTCGGCCCGCAGGTCGTAGTCCGGCACCCCATCCTTGGCAAAGCGCTCGTTGAGCATCCACAGGGTGTGGGCGATGTCCCCCACCACCTCGACTTCAGGATAGTAGTGGTCGTCGATCTCCGAGGGGAGGAAGTCCACGTGGATGATGCGCTTGTCGGCGCGGTCGTTCCAAAGACGCGGATGGTATTCCACCATGTCGTAGCCAAGGGTCAGGACCACGTCCGCCTCGTCGATGGCCCGGGAAATGAAGTCCTTCGCCTGGAGCCCCACGGTGTAAAGGCAGTATTCCGCGTCCATATCGACGCAGCCCTTGGCCATGAAGGTGCTCGCCACCCCAATGCCCGTGGTCTCGCACAGCTGCCGAAGCTGCTTCGACGCCCGCTTCCGAATCGCGCCGTTCCCGGCCAAGATCACCGGGCGCTTGGCCTCCTTCAGCACCGCAAAGGCCCGATCCATGACTTTGTCGTCGGGCACCGGACGGCGGAAGCGCCGGGGCTTAATGGGCACGGCGTTCGTTTCGTGCTCGGCGATATCCTCGGGCAGCTCCAGCAGCACAGCGCCGGGCTTTTCCGTACGGGTCAGGCGGGCCGCCTTCCGGACCACCTCAGGAATGTTGTTGGCGTTGATGATCTGGTGAGCCCACTTCGTGACCGGGCGGAACATCTGCACCACGTCCATGACCTGGTGCGATTCCTTGTGCAGGCGATCCGAAGACCCCTGCCCCGTCAGCACGAGCATGGGCGCCCGATCCATGTTGGCATCGGCGACGCCGGTAATGAGGTTCGTGGCCCCGGGGCCGAGCGTACCCAGACACCCCGCGGGCTCCCCGGTAAGGCGGCCGTAGATTTCCGCCATGAAGGAGGCCCCCTGCTCGTGGCGGCAGAGGATGAAGCGAATCTTCTCCGACTGCTCCAGGGACATCATGAAGTCGGCGTTCTCTTCCCCGGGCACGCCGAAGATGTACTCCACCCCTTCTTCCTCAAGGCACTTTACGAACAGATCTGACGCTTTCATGGAACCCTCCCAGCACCGCAGTAGGAGACCTGGAGCGGGTGCTCAAGATCTCAGCGAATTGGCGAACCCGGGCGTCCCTTCCCTGTCGCGACCGGAGCCCCTCCCCAGGGACTCCGGAAAAGTTTTTTAGCGCGCGCCTGCTAGCGCGCGCCCACCCGCAGGCCAGCGGACAGGGCCGCTACCGCCTGGGCGAAGGCGCCGGCGTCGAAGCGATCTTCGTCGTCGACGCTGGCAAAAACCCGGTCCATGGCCGGACGACTGGCATCCCAGCGCGCCGTGGACAGGAGCAGCACGTCGAGGGCCATGGCGGCCTGCTCGGCAAGCACGTAATCGCGATAGTCACCCCGGGCGCCGGCGCGGATCAGGGCGGCCAGCGCGGTCTCCTGCGCTTCCGCGCTGAGGGGGGCTTCGAGGGCGCCCTCGAGCCGATCCACCGCCGCGGACAGCTGCGCCGTGGCCGCCTTGAAGGCGTCAAAGCCCGTGGCCACGGAAGCATTCAGGGCCTGCAGGCCCGCGAGGAGCTCCGCGGCCGCGGCGCCATCCACGGCCTCCGCCACGGGGATCAGCAACGCAAACTGGGCGTCATTGAGGCGGATCGCCCCGGGATCGAGCCCCTGGGTCAAGCGCGTGGGCGCCCAACGCTTATCGCTCATGGGGTGATGGCACGCATGGCAATCAAAGAGGGCGATTTCCGGGAACAGGCCGGCCTCGTGCA
>RGAU01000277.1 GCA_009919975.1 Gammaproteobacteria bacterium | reverse complement strand
CTTGGAAGACGCGCAGCGCCTGCTGCTGGGCAGCGCCGCGCGGCAGGCGGCGGAGGCGCTGCTGGAGGCTCTCGAGGCCCCCTAATCACATTGCATTATTGAGCCGTCCTCGGGCCCTGAGGTATGGTCCGGGGCAGTGATTCAACAGGGGGAGTACGCAGCATGGATTTCGAAATTCCAGCCGATCTTAGGGCCTATCTGAAAACCCTCGATGAGTTTATCGAGGCGGAAATTAAGCCGCTGCAGGCGCAGGACGACAACGAGCGCTTCTTCGATCACCGGCGCGAGTGGGCCCGGACCGATTTCGAAAACGGCGGCTTGCCCCGGCACGAATGGGAGCAGCTGCTTGGGGAAATGCGCCGCCGCGCCGATGCGGCCGGTCACTATCGTTACGCCCTGCCGAAGGAGTTCGGCGGCCAGGACGGCACCAACCTCGGCATGGCGGTCATTCGCGAACACCTCGCCGCGAAGGGCCTGGGGCTCCACAACGACCTTCAGAATGAAGCGTCCATCGTGGCCAACAATCCCTTCGTGCTGATGATGCGCGACTTCGGCACGGAAGCGCAGAAAGCCGAATTCATCGAGAACTCCATCACCGGGAAGCGTCGCGTGGCCTTCGGCCTGACGGAGCCGCGGCATGGCTCCGACGCGACCTGGATGGACACGCACGCCGTGCCGGAAACCCGCGATGGGGTGCCCGGCTACCTCATCAACGGCGAGAAAATGTGGAACACGGGCATGCACGTGGCCACCCACGACATGGTCTTCGCCCGCACCGGGGGCAAGGACGGCGACGCTCGGGGCATCACCTGCTTCATCGTCCCCACGGACGATCCCGGCGTGAAGATTGAGGAGTACCTCTGGACCTTTAACATGCCGACGGACCACCCTCGGGTGTCCTTCACGAACGTCTGGGTACCGGAAACGGCGATCTTCGGCGAGCCGGGCAGCGGCCTCTCCGTGGCGCAGCACTTCGTACATGAAAACCGTATTCGGCAGGCTGCCTCGGGCGTCGGCGCGGCCCAGTTCTGCATCAACGAGTCCGTGAAGTACGCCCAGGAGCGGGCGCCCTTCGGCAAGCCCCTCGCTTCTAATCAGGCGATCCAGTTCCCCCTCGTGGAACTGCACACGGAATGCGAAATGATCCGGAACTTGGTCTATAAGACCGCCTGGCAGATGGATCAAATGTCGAAGAAGGAAGTGGCTATCTACCTCTCCGATAAGGTGTCCATGTGTAACTACCGAGCCAACCGGCTGGTGTGCGATGCGGCGGATCGGGCCATGCAGGTGCACGGCGGCATCGGCTACAGCCGGCACAAGCCCTTCGAGCATATCTACCGCCATCACCGTCGCTACCGGATCACGGAAGGCTCGGAGGAAATTCAAATTCGCAAGGTCGCCGGGGTGCTCTTCGGCTTCATCAATCCCAATAAAGCGAGCTAAGCGCCGAGGGCGCTCGGCGAAAGGAGAGCAGTGTGAGCTACGAACGCATAAAGCTGGATTACGAAGGCAACATCGCGGTGCTGAAGTTCAATCATCCAGAAGTGATGAATGCCGTGGGCGCCCGCATGCTGACCGAACTGCAAGAGGCAGTACGGGAAGTACGCGATCGAGGCCCGGAAGTGCGGTGCCTGTTGATCACTGGGGAAGGGCGGGGCTTTTGCGCCGGGGCCAATTTGGCCGACGAAGAGCGCAACGCCCAGCGGGAGAAGCAGGGCGCGGGGGATGGGCTTCGCACCGGCTATCACCCGCTGCTGCTTGGCATGCGGGATCTTGAGCTTCCCATCGTGACCGCCGTGAATGGTGCCGCGGCAGGGGTGGGCATGAGCTTTGCCCTCATGGGCGACATGATCTGCGCGGGGCGTAGTGCCTTCTTCCTTCAGGCCTTCGCCCGCATTGGCCTCATTCCCGATGGCGGGGCCACTTACCTCCTGCCCCGTCTCGTGGGCTGGGCCCGGGCCAAGGAGCTATCCCTCATGGCCGAGCGCCTCCCGGCGGAGCAGGCGCTCGAGTGGGGGCTCATCAATCGGGTCTTTGACGATGAGGCCCTCCTGCCTGAGGCCATGAAGATTGCCGAGCGGCTGGCAAAGGGGCCCCGGTCCCTGGCCCTGATCCGAAAGGCCTACTGGCAGAGCGCTGTAAACAGCTACGAAGCGCAGCTCGATCTTGAAGCTCAGCTCCAGAACGAGGCGGGGCGAAGCCATGACTTCAAGGAAGGGGTCTCGGCCTTCCTCGGTAAGCGCGACGCCGCGTTTACGGGGCAATAGCCATGGCAAAAAGCCTAAGCGGGCGTGTGGCCCTGGTGACCGGCGGGAGCCGGGGGGTAGGGCGCTCCATTGC
>RGAU01000276.1 GCA_009919975.1 Gammaproteobacteria bacterium | reverse complement strand
CCTAAATACCTGGGAGGCTGGCGCCATGACCATCATGACCGGCGATTACCAAGCACGACGGGGCGAAATAGAAAGCTATTTCGATCGCACGGCGCTCGACGCCTGGGCGCGGCTCACCTCCGATGCCCCCGTGGGGCGGATCCGAGCGACGGTCCGCGCAGGCCGGGACCGCATGCGCGATACCCTTTTGGCGTGGTTGCCCCAGGACCTCTCCGGGGCGCGCCTTCTCGATGCCGGCTGCGGCACCGGGGCCTTGTCCGTGGAGGCTGCGCTTCGAGGTGCAGACGTGGTCGGCGTCGATATCTCCCCCTCCCTTGTGGATATCGCCCGGGTCCGGGGGGCTGAAGTTGCGCCAGAAGGCAAGCTCACCTTCCTTTCCGGAGACATGCTCGATCCCTCCCTGGGGGAGTTCGACTACGTGGTGGCCATGGATTCCCTGATTCACTACGACTGCGGTGATGTGGTCGGCAGCCTGGCTCAGCTGGGGGCGCGAACGCGTCACGGTATGCTCTTCACCTTTGCACCTTGGACGCCGCTCCTGGGCCTGGCCCATAGCGCAGGTCGCTTCTTCCCTCGAAGTGATCGGGCCCCGGCCATCGAGCCCGTGGCCGAACCGCGCTTGCGTCGCCTCATCTCCGCCCATTCCGAACTGCGCGGGTGGCAAACCCGAGGCTGCCAACGGATTTCCCAGGGCTTCTACACGTCCCAGGCGATGGAACTCATCGCTAACCCGACGCGGCGGCGCTTCTCGCCATGACCACGCGAGGGGCTCGGCTTTTTAGCTTGGTGCTGAATCGCCTCGGCCCCGGCTGGCTGCCCTTCGCGGATGCCGCCTCTGCCACGCTCCCGCTGGGGCGTTTACTTCGCCTGTCCCTGTTCCAGTTTTCCGTCGGCATGGCCTTGGTGCTGCTCAATGGCACGCTCAACCGCGTGATGATCGTCGAGCTCTCCGTTCCGGCCTGGCTGGTCGCTACCATGGTATCCGTGCCCCTTCTTATCGCGCCGCTCCGAGCGCTCATTGGGCACCGCTCCGATAGCTACCGCTCGGTCTTGGGGTGGCGCCGGGTGCCTTTCCTTGGCCTTGGCACCATGCTGCAGTACGCAGGGCTAGGGATGATGCCCTTCGCCTTGCTCGTGCTGTCGGAAGCCGGGGAGAGCACCGCGGTGGTCTATGCCCTAAGTGGGTTGGCTTTCTTGCTCGTGGGCAGCGGCTTGCACATCACCCAAACCGCGGGCCTTGCCCTCGCCACCGATCTGGCCTCGGAGGCCAGTCGCCCACGCGTGGTGGCCTTTCTCTACGTCATGTTGCTTCTTGGCATGGTGCTCAGCGCCCTGGCCTTCGGATCGGCCCTGGCGGACTTCAGTCAGCTCCGCCTGATTCAGGTCATTCAAAGCGCAGCGGTGGTTACCCTCGTGCTGAATGTGGTGGCGCTGTGGAAGCAGGAAGTGCGTCGGCCCGAACTCACCGCGCCTGATCGCCCCCGGCGCCCCTTCCGGGAAGCCTGGGGGGAGCTCGTGGCCGATCGTACAGCCCGGCGACTTTTGCTTGCGCTCGGCTTGGGAACCGCGGCCTTCAGCATGCAGGACATCTTGCTTGAGCCCTACGGCGGCGAGGTGCTCGCCTTGAACGTGGGTCAGACCACCCTTCTCACGGCGCTCCTCGCCGGTGGGTCCCTTCTGGCCTTTCTTATCGCTTCTAAGCGCCTCTCCCAGGGCGAAGATCCCCACCGCCTAGCGGCCTTTGGCGCCGTTCTTGGGGTCTTTGCCTTTGCTCTGGTGGTCTTTTCCGGGCCTCTGGCCATGCCCGGGCTCTTCCGCCTGGGAACGGTGCTGATCGGCGTGGGTGGGGGCTTCTTCGCCATTGGCACGCTGACTGCGGCCATGGCCCTGGCGGAGCATTCCGATAGCGGCCTCGCGCTCGGCGCATGGGGCGCGGTGCAGGCCACGGCCATGGGCCTTGCCGTCGGCGCGGGCGGCGCCCTGCGCGATGGCTTTGCGAGCCTGGCAGAGGCCGGCGCCTTGGGCCCGGCGCTCACGGAGCCTGCGGTGGGCTACAGCATTGTCTACCACCTTGAGATTGCACTGCTTTTTGCGGCGCTGGCGGCCATTGGCCCGCTGGTGCGGCATGCCCGGGGGGGGACCCCCTCCGGAACACGCCTCGGATTGGCGGAATTCCCCGGTTAGCCGGGGCTTTTGGAGGAAGAACCATGGAACTGACGGGTGATATCACAGGCTACGTCGACGTTGCGCAAGTCGTGCTCTACGTCTTCTGGCTATTCTTTTTCGTGCTGATTTTCTGGCTCCACCGGGAAGGTAAGCGGGAAGGCTATCCGCTGGAGTCTGATATGGGCATTGGTGGGCTCCGGGAGG
>RGAU01000275.1 GCA_009919975.1 Gammaproteobacteria bacterium | reverse complement strand
AGGCAAGGCCCTGGTCGGGCCAGCCTAGAAGCTGAGAGGGCAAAATCAGATGCGCAGAGGAAGAAACGGGGAGGAATTCCGTGATGCCCTGGATCAGCGCCAGTGCGAGAGCTTGGAGGCTGTCCATGGCTTTGCGTTTTCCCTCAGGGTCGTGGCACGGTGCGCGCAGTTTACCGGGATCTGACCGCCATGACCGCTCTGTCCGCCGTTCCGATTTTTCCGCTCCATGCCGTGCTCTTCCCCGAGGGCAAGTTGCCCCTGCGGATCTTTGAGCCGCGCTACCTTGAGCTGGTCAAGCGTTCTCTGAAGGCCGACGCGCCCTTCGTGATCGCGGCCTTGCTGAGCGGGCAGGAGGTGCTCTCCGGCGCGCCGGAAGCTGCGCTCCCGCGGGTCGCCCCCGTGGCCTGCCTCGTACGAATCGTCGACTTTGATGCCCTCGCCGACGGCACCCTGGGCATTACCGTGGCCGGGGAGGGGCGGGTTCGCATCGATCGCTCTTGGGAAGGGCCCGGGCGGCTCCTCGAGGGGGACCTCACGGCGCTCGAGCCCTGGCCCACGGTGCCGCCTCGGTCGGATCAGGAGCCCCTTCTTCAGGTGCTGGCCCAGCTGCTTGAGCATCCCGCCGTGGAAAAGCTCGGGCCGGCGGTGCGCTGGGAGGAGGCCTGGTCCGTGGCGGCCCGCCTAACGGAGCTGCTGCCCTTTACCCCGGGCTTCAAGCAGGCGCTTCTTGCCGAGACCGATCCGCTGCAGATGCTGGACGCCGTCGGCCTCGAGCTTGATGAGCTAAGGGAAGCGGACGGGGCCTAGAGGGGCGGCTATACTCCGCGCCACGCAGGTACGGGACATTAAGGAGAGGGCACGGTGGACTCACTGGCCACGGTTTTTCAGGAAACGGCATCGCGCGCTCGGGACGCCGCTCGAGCCATTGCCCGGGCCTCCTCCGGGCAGAAAAATGCCGCCCTCCACGCGATGGCGGACCGCATCGATGGGGCTCGGTCCCTCCTGAAGGCCGCCAATGCTGAAGATCTTGCCGCCGGCGAGGCCCGGGGCCTCGATGCCCCCATGCTCGACCGCTTGCGGTTGGATGACCCTGCCCTCGATCGCATGATCGAGGGGCTTCGCGAGATCGCGGCGCTCCCGGATCCGGTGGGGGCGGTGCGCGACCTCTCCTATCGCCCCTCGGGTATTCAGGTGGGGCGCATGCGCGTGCCCCTGGGGGTCGTGGGGATCATCTTCGAATCGCGGCCCAACGTCACCGTGGATGCGGCGGCCCTCTGTTTTAAGTCTGGTAACGCCTGTGTACTTCGCGGGGGCTCGGAGGCCAACGCGAGTAACCGGGCGCTGGCGGCCCTCCTGGGAGAGGTGCTGGAGGCCCAGGGGTTGCCGGCAGCTGTCATTACGCTCATTGAGAGCACGGACCGCGCCATGGTGGATCACATGGTGACGGCGGAGGGGCTCATTGACGTGCTCATCCCCCGAGGGGGCAAGGGGCTGATCGAGCGCATTTCAAAAGCGGCGCGCATTCCCGTGCTTAAGCACTTAGATGGCAATTGCCACCTTTATGTGGATGCGGGTGCCGATCACGCCATGGCGGAGGCGCTTGTGCTTAACAGCAAGACCCATCGCTATGGGGTTTGTAACGCTCTGGAGACCCTCCTGGTCCATGAAGCGGAGGCCGAAGCGTTTCTGCCCTCGGTAGCCGCGAGCCTCGAGGCTAGGGGCGTTGCGCTTCGGGGCTGCCCGGCGGTCTGTACCCTCGTGCCGAGCGCGACCGCCGCGACGGAAGACGATTGGTATGAGGAGTATCTAGGGCCGGTGCTCGCGATTCGTGTGGTGCCGAACCTGGACGACGCCATGGCGCACATCGCCCGCTACGGGTCCGCGCATACTGACACCATCGTCACCCAGGACTACGCGCGGGCCCAGCGCTTCCTTGCGGAGGTCGATTCGGCGTCCGTCATGGTGAATGCCAGCACCCGCTTTGCCGATGGCTTCGAGTTTGGCTTGGGGGCGGAGATCGGCATCTCTACGGACAAGCTCCATGCCCGGGGCCCCGTGGGCCTTGAGGGGCTCACCACGGAAAAGTTCATTGTCTATGGATCGGGACAAATCCGTCGCTAGCGGGCCCCGGCCCCTCATTCTCCTTTACGGCGGCGCCTTCGATCCGGTCCATCGGGGCCATCTAGCGGTGGCCGCCGGAGCCTGGGCCACAACGGGCGCAGATCGCCTATGTTTCCTACCCGCGGGCCAGTCGCCCTTCAAAGCCGCGGGCCAGGCATCGGCGGCGCACCGCCTGGCCATGCTACAGCGGGCCGTGGCGGCCTTGCCCGGGGCGGAAATCGACGATCAGGAGCTTCATCGCTCCGGGCG
>RGAU01000274.1 GCA_009919975.1 Gammaproteobacteria bacterium | reverse complement strand
TCTTCGACGGAAACCGCGGCCAAGCCCTCTACTTCGAGTAATGCGGGCGTAGCACGGTAGGTAAGGGCGCCGGGATGAAGCCAGTCTTCTCCCGGCGCTGTCGATTCAGAAATCATCGAGGGTAGAAACATGGCCAGCTTTCCCAACCGACGCGCGCTGCTAGGGGTTTCCATTGCCCTACTGTCCGCTGCTGGGGCTGCCCGCGCGGCGGAGGCCGAGAGCGAAGGGCAAGCCACGCGCCCCGTGCTCGACATGGCGATTGAAGAAGTGGTGGTAACGGCTCGCCAGTACAACGCGGCGGCTCAGCTTACGGACGAGCGTATCGTCGACGATGCCGTCACGGACCTGCTCGGCGCCGATGCTATTAGCCGGGTGGGCGACTCAAACGTGGCCGTGGCCCTCCAGCGGGTCCCCGGCTTATCCCTGGTCAATGGCCAGTTCATTTATGTCCGCGGCCTGGGCGAGCGCTACAGCCAGACCACGGTAAATGGGGCTTCCGTCCCCTCCGTGGACCTCTCCCGGAACGTGGTGCCGCTCGATCTCTTCCCAAGCTTTATTGTTGACTCCCTCGCGGTGCAGAAGTCCTACAGCGCCGATCGGCAGGCCTCCTTCGGGGGCGGGGCCATTGATATTCGGACCAAGCGCATTCCCGATGGGTTTGTCGCGGGTCTCCAGGTGGGTAGCGCGGTCAACGACGCCAACGACGACGAGGTGCTCACCTACGCTGGCGGCGGCGAAGATAATCAGGGGCAAGACGACGGGAATCGGGCGTTTTCGCCGCGTCTTCAAGAGGCGCTTGATCAGTACCAAGGCAACGTCAGTGTTCAGAACATTCTATCCCGCCTTCAGGGCACGACCCAGCCCAATGCCACCCTGGCGGATGCCCAGGCGATTAACCGGCAACTGGCGACCTATCTGAAGCGGGATGTGTCCGTGCTTGAAAAGGATACCCCCTTCGACCGCAACATCCGGGGCTATCTGGGTAATAGTTTCTTTGTCTCCGATGATCTGGAGATTGGTGGCCTGGCCGCTGGGGGCTATTCCAACCAATGGCGCGAAACCACGCGCACGGGCCGCAATTTCCTCTTCCCAGAGGAAGAAACCGATGAGCGGGTTCAGGCGACTCAGCAGGTCAACATGACCGGCAACGCCGCGGTGGGCTTGCGCTACCTCGAAGAGCATGAGGTGTCGGCAACGGCGATCTATCTTCGAAACACGGAAGATGACACCTACCAGCGGACCTTCTTTAACGAGAACCGCCGCAGAAGTTCGGGCCTGGGTTTTGGGGAAGTAGGGCTGCGCTTTGAAGAGCGGGATGTCCTTATTACCCAGTACGAAGGTTCCCACCGCTACGGGGCTTCCACCCGAAGCGAGCTGCGGGACCGCTTCAGCAGCCTCTTGCCGGCCTCGCTGTTCAATATGGTTCCGGAGGATCTGGAGTTCAGCTGGTTCGTCTCCGATTCCAAAGCCGAGACGTCCATCCCCAGCGAAGTCACCATTTCCCAGCAAGGGGCGACGAACGCGGCCTTTCAGCTCGTCGATCCGCAGGTGGTGCAGGCGACGCAGGCCGCAAACTATCGCTTCACGGAACTCGACGATGATGTTTACAACCACGGTTGGGAGCTAAAAGCGCCCTTCTATCTCGATCGCGCTTTCCTCGAGGTGTCTGGGGGCTACAACCACCGTCGGCAAGACCGGGTCTACGCCCAATCCCAGTTCAACCTAGGGTCCTTGTCCGTGGCGGATTTGGCCACCCTGCGCGGCCCCCTGGGCGAAGTGTTTTCCACGGAAAACATTAACAGCAGTGCCAATGACTTCATCTTTGCGCGGGCGGGGGCGAACAACCAGAGCTATCTAGCGGGCACCATGACCGACGCCTACTTCGGCCAAGTAGACTTCACTTGGGATGAAACCTGGCGCATCGCAGCGGGCCTTCGCTGGGAGAAGTATCGTCAGTACGGCTTGGATTTCGCACGACGGATCCGCAAGCCCTGGCCAATGCGGTTTTCCAGGATGACGATTTGTATCCGTCGCTTTCCGTGACCTATATGCGTCCCTTTTGGGCCGATACCTTCCAGCTCCGGGCGACCTATGCGGAAACGGTGGTGCGCCCGGACCTCCGGGAAATCACCGACGCTTCCTACATCGATCCCCTCACGGAGGATCTGGTGTTTGGTAACTCGGGTGTGACGCCGGCGACGCTGAGCAACTATGACCTGCGGGCCGAGTGGTTCTGGAACAGCGGCGACTCGCTCACCGTCTCCTTGTTCTACAAGGACATCGAGAACCCCATTGAATTTTTCGAAACCACCGCTTCCGATACCACGGTGGCTCGGGAAATCGTGAACGCCGAATCGGCTGAGGTGTACGGCGTGGAAATCGAAGCGCTTAAGGACCTGGGGTCCGTAGCCGACTTCCTCTCTCCGTTCTTCGTGCAGGCGAACTTGACGCTGCAGGAT
>RGAU01000273.1 GCA_009919975.1 Gammaproteobacteria bacterium | reverse complement strand
CAATATCGAAAACGGCCCCAATATCTCCCTCGTGCCCCGGGGCACGGAAATGCGTGACCAGTTTCAATACCCGGAAGTTATGCCTTCCTGGATGACGGATGAGGACCTCGACTACTACGCCGCCGCCTTCGAGGCCGGGGGCTTCTTCGGGCCCCTGTCGCGCTACCGGAACGTGGATCGGGATTGGGAAGACCTTCGAGCCTTTGCGGGGCAGCCCATCACCATTCCGTCGCTCTTTATCGGCGGCGACCGGGACGGCCCGACCATTTGGGGGGCGCCGGCTATCGCCAAGTTCGGCGAAACCCTGCCTAAGCTGTATCGCTCGGAAATTTTGCCGGGCTGCGGCCATTGGGTGCAGCAGGAACGGCCTGCGGAGACGAACGCGCTACTCCTTGAGTGGCTTGGAAGCTTGTCCTAGGGAGGTTTTGAACGATCATGACGCAGCGTGGAGAACGGCTCGGTGAGCGGGCTCTGGTCTTGGGCGGCAGCCTGGCGGGTTTGCTGGCGGCGCGGGCCGTGGCGCCCCATTTCGACGAGGTGATTCTGGTGGACCGGGCCGCCTTTGACGGCGGCCCCGCCCCGCGCATGAGTGCGCCCCAGACCTTTCACCTTCATGTGCTACTGAAGGGGGGGGAGCAGGCCATGGAGGCGCTGGCGCCCGGGTTTCTTGCCCGCCTTGAAGCCAGTGGCTCCGTGCCCCTAGACCCAGGCCACGACTTTTTCTCCGCTTCCGAGCTCGGCGTGGCCAAGCCCTTCGAAACCCCCATGCGCGTCCACGGCCAAAGCCGCTGGCTCCTCGAACACTGCCTGCGCGCTCAGGTGCTGGAAGGGACGGGCAACCTCACCTTCCGGACCGGGGAAACGGTGCGGGGCTTGCTCTACAACGCCGAGCGCGGCGCTGTGGAAGGGGTGCGCCTCGAGGGCTCGGACGGTGTCGAAGACGCCCTCACGGGCGATCTCGTGGTGGACGCCTCGGGGCGAGGCGAGGGCGCGATTCGCTGGCTGAAGGCCCTGGGCCTAGAGGAGCCGCCGGTGGAAACGGTGAAGGTGAGCTTCGGCTACGCCAGCACCGTGGTGCGCCTGCGGCCCGATGCGGCCCGGAGCTGGAAGGCCGTGGTGGTGGGGAACCTGCCCCGGGACGGTGCCCGCGGGGGGGTGCTCATGCCCATCGAAGATGGCCGCCATATCTGCTCCCTTGGAGGCCGGGCGGGGGATTACCCGCCGGACGACGAGGCGGGGTTCCTGGCCTTTGCCAAGGCGCTGCCGAATCCGGAGCTGTATGAGGCCCTTGCCGGCGCCCAATTCGAGGCGCCCATTTCGAAACTGATTTATCCCGCTAATCGGCTTCGCCATTACGAAGCCATGGCTCAGCGCCCCGAGGGCTTTGTGCCCGTGGGCGATGCGCTCTGCAGCTTCAATCCCACCTATGGCCAGGGCATGAGTTCGGCTGCCCTGCAGGCCAAGGCCCTCAGCGAGGCCCTCGCCGGGGCCGGTTCCCTCCAGGATCGGCTCGAGGCCTATCTGGCTCGCGCGGCGGAGGTGGTGCGTCTGCCATGGCGCCAGGCGAACTATAACGATTTCCTCTACCCCACCACGGAGGGGGACCGGAGCATGTTTACGCCTGAGGAAATGACCTACCGCACCCAGGTGCAGATGGCCGCGCTCCGGGATGACCGGGTACGGGAGTGGTCCGCCGCGGTGCAGCATCTCTTGATGCCCTTTGAGCGGCTGCTCGAGCCTGAGGTTCGGGAGCGGGTGGCGGCGGCGCTGGCGGCCTAGGGCCAGGACAACCGGGGGCGCGCCGTGCCCCCTTAGAGTCGGGGAGGGCTCGAAATGTTCGAAACCATTACCACGGAAGCACGCGACGGCGTTTTGCTGATTACCTTGAATCGGCCGGAGCGCTTAAACGCTTGGACCTACAAGATGGGGGCGGAGCTGGCCCAGGCCGTCAGCGCCGGTAATGACGACCCCGAGGTGCTCGCCATGGTGGTTACCGGCGCGGGCCGGGGCTTCTGCGCCGGCGCCGATATCGGAGACGTCTTTGCGGAGCAGGACCGGGGCGAAAGCGAAGGCGGGAGCCCCCGGGATTGGGTTGGGTTGGTGCGTCGGTCTAAGCCCCTGGTGGCCGCGATCAACGGCCCGGCCATTGGCGTCGGCCTCACTCAAGTGTTGCCCTTCGATGCCCTCTATGCGGCGGAAGGGGCCAAGCTGAGCCTGCGCTTTATTCGCATGGGCCTGGTGCCGGAGCTTGGGAGTTCGGCTCTTTTGCCCCAGCGCGTGGGCTTTGGGGCCGCCAGCGATCTCATGCTTACGGGGCGCACCGTGCTGGCGGAGGAAGCCCTGGCCCTTCGGTTAGTGGATCGGGTGCTGGCGCCGGAGGCCCTTGTGCCCGCGGCCCTCGATGCGGCCCGGGCCATGGGGAGTAACCCCCAGAGCGCCCTCCGCGCCGTGAAGGCCCTG
>RGAU01000272.1 GCA_009919975.1 Gammaproteobacteria bacterium | reverse complement strand
GGTGGCGAAGGCCGCGGCCTGGCGGGAGGCCAGGCGCTCCTTGGTTTGCCCGGAAAACTGCGGCTCCTGCATCTTGTGAGAGAGCACGTAGGCGCAGCGCTCCCAAAGATCCTCCGGCGCCAGCTTGAGCCCCCGGGGCAGGAGGTTGCGCAGTTCGCAGAACTCCCGCAGGGCTTCCGTGAGCCCCGTGCGTAGGCCATTGACGTGCGTCCCCCCCTGCGCCGTGGGGATCAGGTTGACGTAGCTTTCCTGGAGCAGCTCGCCTCCTTCCGGCAGCCACTGCACGGCCCAGCTGATGGCTTCCGTGGGACCGGAGAACTCGTGGCAAAAGGGGCTTTCGGGACAGGTGGGCAGGCCTTGGGTGCTTTCCTCTAGGTAGGCCTTCAGACCGTCCTCGTAGCACCAGCGCTGGGGGGGCGTGCCATTCGCTTCGTCCGTAAAGAGGATTTCCAGCCCCGGGCATAGTACGGCCTTGGCCCGAAGCAGATGGGTCAGCCGACCCCGGGAAATATTGGCCGAATCAAAAAAGCTGGCATCGGGCAAAAAGCGCACCGTGGTGCCCGAGCGCCGCCGGGGCGCTTCCTCCACCGCTTTCAGGGCTCCCTGGGGCACGCCGGCCTCGAAGCGCTGGCGCCAGCGCTGCCCATCGCGCAGTACTTCAACCTCCAGCCAGCTGGCCAGGGCGTTCACGACCGAAACCCCCACGCCGTGAAGGCCGCCGGAAAAGCGGTAGTTTTCATCGGAGAACTTCCCGCCGGCGTGAAGACGGGTCAGGATCAGCTCGACCCCGGAGACGCCGTGCTCCGGGTGCACATCCACCGGCATGCCCCGGCCGTCGTCACTCACGGCGACCGCGCCCCCCTTCTCCAGCACCACCTCGATGCGCCGGGCATGACCCGCAAGCGCTTCGTCGACGCTGTTGTCCACCACTTCCTGCACCAGGTGGTTAGGCCTGGCCGTGTCCGTGTACATGCCGGGACGTTTGCGGACCGGTTCAAGGCCCGTGAGTACCTGGATCGATTCGGCCGAATAGGCTGTTTTCGCCATGACCTTCCTTTCGAGCTAACGGGTGGATCGGGCGGCGGAGGGGCCCCACCGAAAAACGAGGGGCATGTTACGCCGGTCCTAGGATGGGCCCAAGCGCCTAGGCCCCAAGGGAGAGGGGCTCAGCGTCGATCCCCTGCGCCAAGCAGAGCGCCAGGTATTCGCCGAGGAAGGCATTGAGCTGGGCCTTTTCATCGGGAAGGCGCATTTGGGCGTTGGGATAGGCGTAGCGTGCCTCGAAGCGGTCCTGGCCCTGGTAGGCCAGCACCTCCGCCGTTTGGCAGTCGTGGTAGAGGCGCAGGCGCAGCGCTGGCGGGCGAATAAGGGGGTGCCAGGCGCTGGCCCCTCCCTTGAACTGCACCGCGAGGGTTGTGGTGTAGGGGGCCCGTTCCTCCACCAAGAAGCGCAGCTCCGGGGCCTGGGCCCCGGGCAGGCGAAGCCGCAGGCGGCGCACGTCCTCGTCAAAGAGACTCGGCAAAAGCGTGAGCAGGCGGCGGTAGTTCGCGTCGCATTCCGCCATGTGGCGACTGAGATCAACGCGGTAGCTCGCCGAAGCCATGGGCTAGGCCACCGCCGCTTCGAGGAGGGTTAGGCGCTGCGCCGTCGCATCAAGGCGAACCCGGGCCCCCACGGGGACCACGGCCTGATCATCGATGTGGCCAATCATCAGCCCGCGCAGGCAGGGCGTCCCGGGCTTCGTGCGCGCCCGGAGCACCGATTCGACGCTAAAGGTGTTGTTGCTGTCTTCTGCGTCCGTGAACTTGCCGAATACCAGCCCCGCAATCTCATCGAGCACCCCCGCCAACCACAGCTGAGTGAGCATGCGATCGATGCTGTAGGGCGCTTCGTAAACGTCTTCGAGAAACAGAATCTTGCCTCGAAAGTCTGGGAGATAGGGCGTTCCCACAAGACTCGCAATGAGGGAAAGGTTGCCCCCCACGAGCACCCCCTCGGCGACCCCAGGCTGAAAGGTCTGCAGGCGGTTCTCCCGCCGCACCTGACCCCGGCCGGCCTCAAAGGGCGGTGGTACGGCCAAATCGAGAGGCGCCACGGGCGCCGTCAATACGGCGTCGAAGGCCTCGAGCGCATAGGGAGACAGGTTCGTTGCGGCGATGGGCCCGTGGAAGGTGGTGAGGCCCGTCTTCGCGTAAACGGCATTCAAAATCGCCGTGATATCGCTATAGCCCAGAACGACCTTCGGTGCCCGGCGGAGCGCGTCGAAATCCAGCGAGGGCAGCAGCCGGGCAGCCCCGTACCCCCCGCGAAGGCAGACGATGCCGTCAAGATCGGGGTCCCGGAAGGCGGCGTTCAAATCGGCCGCGCGCTCCTCGTCCGTGCCGGCGAGGTACTGATTACGGCGGAACAGGTGCGCCCCAAGGGTCACTTCGTAGCCGAGGGAGCGAAGAAACTCTGCGCTG
>RGAU01000271.1 GCA_009919975.1 Gammaproteobacteria bacterium | reverse complement strand
CACTCTGCGCCCCGCCATCGCGGCCAATCCCTATTTCGCCTTGAGCTTTATCGCCGATGAAACAGGACCGGTGACGCTCGAAGTGGCGGACGACCGGGGGGCAACGCTGACGGAAACGCGGATGCTGACCGTTGTTCCCTAGCACGCACACTCGTCGCTTCCTCAAGCGGTGCCTCGCCCTGGGCCTCGCCCTGGGCCTTAGCATCAGCGCCGGCGCCGCCCAATCGGGTCTCGCCTACCTGGGAGAGGAGCTCAAGGCCCTGCAAGCCGACCCCTTCGCCAATCCTGGCCTGCTCTGGGTCGATCGGGGCGAAGCTCTGTGGCAGGCGCCCCCGGCCCCGGGGGTGCCCGCCTGCGCAAGTTGCCACGGGGCCCCGGAGCGCCTTCGGGAGGTCATTCCCACCTTGCCGCGGTGGAACCCCGCCACCCAGCGCCTCGAGAATCTTGAGGGTCTCATTCGTCAGTGCCAAAGCGAGCGCCAGCATCAGGCTCCCGCACCTTTTGAATCGGAGGCACTCCTTGCGCTAACCACGCGCCTCGCTCACGGCGCCCGGGGCCTCCCCCTGAGCGCTGTCGTTGTCCCGGAAGCCGCCCCGGCCCTGGCCCGAGGGGAGGCCTTCTTCCGGGAACGGCGAGGCCAGCTTGGGCTCTCCTGCGCCGATTGCCACGAGCGTTATAACGGGGCCCGGCTCCGGGGCGATCGCGTTTCCGAGGGCATGATCAACGGCTTCCCCATCTACCGCCTCACCTGGCAAACCCTGGGCTCCCGCCATCGCATGTTCCGGTGGTGCAACGAGGCGGTGCGGGCCGAGCCCTACCCCTTTGGGGCGGAGCCCTACCTGGAACTCGAACTCTTCCTTCGCCATCGCGGCGCGGGCCTTCCCCTGGAAACCCCCGCGGTCCGTCGGTAAGCATCGACCCTTCCCTGGGAGCGGGGCACAATAGGGCCACTGCGGAGTGTCCGCCCCGGTCCCCTGGAAACACCCCCGTGCAAGAATTGTCCCTTCCCGCCTCCGGGCCCATGGCCGCCCTCGATCTCGGATCGAACTCCTTTCACCTGCTGATTGCGGAGTTCAAAGGCGACCGGCTGCGGGTCATCGACCGGCTCAAGGACATGGTGCGTCTGGCGGAAGGGCTGGGGGACAGCGGCCGACTCCGGGACGACGTCGCGGACCGAGCCCTTAAGAGCCTGGGGCGGATTGGTCAGCGCCTCCGGGGCCTGCCCCGGGAGAACGTGCGCATCGTCGGGACCAACACGCTGCGCCGCATTCGCGACGGCGGCACCTTCCTCCGCGCCGCCGAGGCCGCCCTCGGCTTCCCCGTAGAGGTGATTGCGGGCCGGGAAGAGGCGCGGCTCATCTACCTGGGCGTCGCCCACGGCGCCCCGAGCGGTGGACGGCGCCATCTAGTGGTGGACATCGGCGGGGGCTCCACGGAATTGATTATCGGCACGGATCACCAGCCCGAGCTCCTCGAAAGCCTGTTCATGGGCTGCGTGAGCGCAAGCCAGCGCTTCTTTCCCCCGGGGTCCCCGCCTACGGCGCAAGGCATGAAGAAGGCGCGGCTGGCCGCGCGACAGGAAATGGAGTCCATCGAAGCGGCCTACCGAGCCCGGGGATGGGACGACGCCCTTGGGGCTTCCGGAACCATCCTCGCGGTACAGGACGCCCAGGCAGAGCTGCTCGGCGCCCCGGGGCCCATTACCCCCGAGGGCCTGGAAGCCCTCCGGGAAGCGGTTCTTGCGGGCACCCTGCTCACCGGCGTGCCCAAGCAGCGCGCTGCGGTGTTCCCCGGGGGCCTGGCCATCCTCAGCGGCGTCTTCGATGCCCTGGGTCTCAAGCGCATGGATACCTCCAAAAGTGCGCTACGGGAGGGCCTGCTTTGGGACCTGGCCGGGCGAAAGGGCAACGCCGATGCCCGGGAAAGCACGGTGGCGAATCTGCGTGAGCGCTTCCACATCGATCAAGCTCAGGCCCAGCGCGTCCAGCGCTTAAGCCTTCGTCTGCTCACCGCAGCCGCCGGGGCCTGGGATCTTAAGGGCGCCAGCGCCGCTGACCTCCTGCGCTGGGCCGGCGCGCTCCACGAACTGGGCATGGATGTCGCCCATAGCCAATACCACAAGCACGGCGCCTATCTGCTCACGCACATGGATTTGGCGGGGTTCTCTCGGACCGAACAGGAACGCCTCGCCCTGCTGGTGAGGGCGCACCGGCGCAAATTCCCCGGCGAACTCTTTGAGCCCCTCCGGGGCGCCACCCAAGCCCTGCTGCTTCGCCTCACCCTGCTGCTGCGCTGCGCCGTGGTGCTATGCCGGGCCCGAAGCGACATGGCCGTGCCCGCGGCCTTCACCGCGGAAGCCGGGGACAGCCAGCTAACCTTAAGCTTTCCCAAGCGCTGGCTGAGCACCCATCCCCTAACGCGCCTCGACCTAGATGATGAACGGAGAGTGTGGCGGAGCCTGGGCTACACCCTTGCCCTCGAGGAGCGGGCCTAGGCCCGCT
>RGAU01000028.1 GCA_009919975.1 Gammaproteobacteria bacterium | reverse complement strand
TTCTCCTGCGTAGCCAGGTCCGCTTCCGCAGCCCGCACCTTTTGGCACTCGGCGCGGAAGGCTGCGAGCGCCGGGTCCTGCTCCGCCGCGGCCTTCGCCAGGGGGTGATCGGGGGCCACGGCGACGTAGGTGCAACCAAAGAAGGTATCGGGGCGCGTGGTGTAAACCGTAAGCGTTGACACCGGCGGCGTACCCTCCGGAGCCTCCACGGTGAAGTCGATATCCACCCCCTCGGAGCGCCCGATCCAGTTGCGCTGCATGGTGCGAACCTGCTCGGGCCAGCCATCCATGGTGTCGAGGGCGTCAACCAGCTCATCGGCGTAGCGGGTAATCTTGAGCGTCCACTGGGGCATCTCCCGGCGCTCGATCAGCGCTCCGGAGCGCCAGCCCCGGCCGTTCTCCACTTGCTCGTTGGCCAGCACCGTTTGATCCACGGGGTCCCAGTTCACCGTGGTGGTTTGGCGCTCCACGAGCCCCTTTTCCACGAGCTTCAGGAACATCCACTGCTCCCAGCGGTAATAACTGGGATCGCAGGTGGCGAACTCCCGGGACCAGTCGAGAGCCAAGCCCAGGCGCTTAAACTGCGCCCGCATGGCGTCGATGTTGGCGTAGGTCCACTGGGCCGGCGGCACCTGATTCTTGATGGCGGCGTTCTCTGCGGGAAGCCCGAAGGCATCCCAGCCCACGGGCTGGAGCACGGTGCGGCCCTTTAGACGCTGGTAGCGGGCGATCACGTCCCCGAGGGTGTAGCAGCGCACGTGCCCCATGTGCATCTGGCCGCTGGGGTAGGCAAACATGGAGAGGCAGTAGAACGGCGAATTGCCCTGATCATCGGCTTCGAAGACGCGATCTTCAGCCCAGCGCGCTTGCGCATCTGCTTCAACGGCGGCGGGGTCGTAGGCGGGGGTAGACGCAGAGGACATGGCGACGCGATTTTCCTTTGGCGCGGAGGAACGAAGACCGGACCCAACTGAGGCCCCTAGACGGGAAAGAATAGCACGGACCCTAGGCTAGACGTCCCGTCGATGGCCCCGAAGGGCCAGCCCCAGAAGGCCCAGGGCCAGGGCCCAGAGGGGCCCGTCGCCGAAGCGGGCATAGGGGGTCAGGCCTTGCTGGGGCTGCACCTCCCCCGTAAGCACGGCGGGGCTGAAGCGCGGCAGGCGGGCCGTTTCCGCCCCCTGAGCGTTGATGAGCGCCGTCACCCCATCGTTGGTGACGCGCACCATGGGCCGCCCAAGTTCCCGAGCCCGGAAGCGGGCCATTTGGTGATGCTGTTCGGGCCCGAGGGAATCCCCGAACCAAGCGTCATTGGACAGCGTTGCCAGCACCGTGGCATCCCGGGCAAGGCTCCGAACCAGGCTCGGGAAAACCACCTCGTAGCAAATGGGCGTGGCCCAGCGCTGCCCTGCGGCCGCCAACGCCGGCTGCGCCGCGGGCCCCGGGAGCGCCCGGGACATGGGCAAATCTAGGAAGGCGATCAGCCCCCGAAGAAGCCCCTCCAGGGGCACGTACTCCCCAAAGGGCACAAGATGATGCTTAACGTAGCGCCCGGAGCCAGCGCCGAGCACCTGCGCCGTATTCAAGAAGCGGAGCGTATCCGGGGCAGCGGGATCGGGGGTGAGGTCCGGGATTCCAAGCACCAGGGCGCTGCCTGCCTCGGCCAGGGAACGCTCCAGGCGCCCGAGAAGCCCGGGCGCCCGGGCCGCGAAGATTGGCAGGGCCGCCTCGGGCCAGAACAGCACGTCGACCCCCAGGTACGGGGCGGAAAGGCGTTCGTAGCGCGCGATGATCTCGCTCCGGGCCGCCGGATCCCACTTGAGTTGCTGAGGTACCGCACCCTGCACCAAAGCGACGGAAAGCGCAGGCCCCGCGGGCTCGGTGAAGGACACGCGCTGCGCCGCCGCCCCGCCCAGCCAGAGCCCAGCCCCGACCCCAAGGACCGCCAGGGCCTGCCCCGCGCGCCTAGGCCCACGCCAAAGCGCGGCGAGGAGCTGGGCGATTGCTACGCCCAAGGCCGCCGTAACCAGCGAAACCCCCAGCACCCCGAGCAGGGGGGCGTAGCCCACCAGGGCCGAGGCCTCCTGGGTGTAGCCGAGGCGCAGCCAGGGGAAACCGGTCAAAAAGACCCCAAGAAAGGCCTCAAGGCCGAGCCAGGCCAGCACAAAGGCGCTGCCCCGGCCCAGGGCCTCGCGGGGCGCCAGAGCCGCATAGAGGGCGCCAAAGGCCGCTGGCAGGAGCGCGAGGAATGCCACAAAGAGGGCAACTAAGGCCCCCGCCAGGGCGGGGGACGCGCCGCCATGCTGCTGAATGCTGACATAGACCCAGGAAACCCCTAGCCCGTAGCGGCCGAGCCCCGAAAGATAGGCGAGCCCAAGAGCCTGCCGCGGGGACGCCCCTTCGAGGGCTAGGAAAAGGCAGACCGGCGCCGCGAGCCCGACCAGGGTCCAGGAAAAGGGGGCAAGGCCCAGGGGGATTAGGACGCCACTGAGGAGGGCAAGCCCCCCCGCCCCCCAGCGCTTCACTCCGCCGAGCGCTCCGGTAGGCGCACCACGTGGAGAAGCCGAATACGTCGGCTATCAGCGTTCAGCACTCGAAAGCGCAGCCGCCCCACGGTGATGGTTTCCTCCCGCTGGGGCACGTGACCAAAGCGCTGGGTGATGATCCCCCCGATGGTGTCGAATTCTTCATCGGAAAACTGCGTGCCAAAGCGCTCGTTGAAGTCCTCGATGGGGGTAACGGCCTTCACGCTCCAAGCGCTGGCGTCGAGCTGCTTGATGAGGCTGTCATCGTGGACGTCGTGCTCATCCTCGATTTCCCCAACGATCTGCTCGAGCACGTCCTCGATGGTGACCACCCCCGCCACCCCGCCGTACTCATCCACCACAATGGCCATGTGGTTGCGGTTTTCCCGGAATTCCGTGAGCAGCACGTTCAAGCGCTTGCTTTCCGGAATGATCGGGGCGGGACGCATGTGGTCCCGAAGCTTGAACTGGTCCACCTTGCCGCTCAGCAGCAGGGGAAGGAGATCCTTGGCATGAAGGATGCCCTTCACATCGTCCGCTTCTTCGTCGAGGACGGGAAAGCGGGAGTGCTGGGAATCAATGACCAAGGGCAGGAAATCGCGGGGAGCCGCATCGTCGGGTACGAAGACGACCTGGCTGCGGGGGATCATGATGTCCCGGGCCTGCATCTCCGAAACGGCCATGGCGCCGTCGATAATGCTGAGCGCTTCCGCGTCTAGGAGGGATCGTTCCGCGGCGTCGCGGATGATCGTCATGAGTTCTCTTCGGCTTGCGGGCTCGCTTGAGAAGGCCTGGGTTAGGCGCTCAAGCCAGCCCCTAGGACTCGACCCTTCGCTATTGCTACTGTCCGACATAACGCTGCGTTCTCTCTAATCCGTCTGATAGGGGTCCGGAAACCCCAGCCCCGCAAGCACCGCACACTCCAGCGCCTCCATGGGCCTGATTGAGCTCGGCGCCCTCCGGCTCATCCACGATGCGAAGCACCAGGGCCCCAGGCGCTGCCTCGGCGCCCCGAAGGGCAGCTTCAACCCAGGTGAGAAAGGCGCTATTGGTGGGCGTCCGTCCGGCGCAGGCACGCTGAACGGTTAGAAAAGAGGGGCTGCTCACCCCTCGCTGTCCGCCTCAAAGCGGTCGTAGGCCTCGACGATGCGCTGCACCAGGGGATGGCGCACTACATCCTTGGACCCAAAATGGGTGAAGTGGATGCCCGCTACGTCCCGAAGGATTTCCGCCACCTGCACGAGACCCGAGCGCGTGCCCCGGGGCAGGTCGACCTGGGTCGCATCCCCGGTAATGACGGCGGTGGACCCAAAGCCTAGGCGCGTGAGGAACATTTTCATCTGCTCCACGGTCGTGTTCTGAGACTCATCCAGAATGACGAAGGCGTTGTTAAGCGTTCGCCCGCGCATGTAGGCGAGGGGCGCGACCTCAATGACATTGCGCTCAATCAGCTTATGGACCCGCTCGAAGCCAAGCATTTCGTAAAGCGCGTCGTAAAGGGGGCGCAGGTAGGGGTCGATTTTCTGCGACAGATCGCCGGGGAGGAACCCGAGTTTCTCCCCTGCTTCCACCGCGGGACGGACCAGGAGAATGCGCGCCACGCGCTCCGCCTCCAGGGCCTCCACGGCGCAGGCCACGGCCAGGTAGGTTTTCCCCGTGCCGGCCGGCCCAATGCCAAAGCAGACATCGTGATTGCGCACCGCCTGCACGTAACCACGCTGATTCTCCCCCCGGGGCTTCACCGTTTTCCGCCGGGTCCGAATGAGCGAGCCGTCTTCCACCGGGGCCTCGCGCACAATGCCCCCGGCCGGGGACAGGGCGGGCAGCCCCGGGGCTGGCGGTTCCGGGGACGGCGACGCTTCCGCCCGGGCTTCCTGAAGATGGAGATGCACTTGCTCGGGCGTCACCCCCTCTTCGCCCAGGGTTTCCCGGTACAGGCGATGAAGCAGGCGCCCGGCGCGGGCGACCCCGTCGCCATCCCCGGCAAGATGAAAGGCATTTCCGCGGTTTCGAATCTCGATCCCGAGGCGCTTTTCAATCTGCTTTAGGTTTTGATCGAAGGGGCCACAGAGGCGCGCGAGGCGCTGCGGCTCATTAGGTTCTAGGGTAAGGGTTTCTACGGTGCTCAAGCCGTTTGTCTGCTCCGTGCTGACCGTTCGTCGTCGCCGGCTGGCAACCCCTCGCACACCGCCTTGCGCTGCTCTTCGGGTCACCGCTGTGGCCTCCTTGGGGTGTCCTAGGGGCTAGGGCCAGCTCCGGAACCTTCCCCATGGGCGCTTCATACCTGCCGAGGGGCGGGGAAGTCAACGCAGGGTCTCGCGCGCCCCTCTTAGACCTCGTAGGCTGCAGGCCCGGGATGACAGGAGAGTGACGCCCGCCATGGATACCGTTTCCTGCACCGCTGGTCCCCTCACGCTTACCCTTGGTCTCGAAGGCGGGGTAGTGGTGGAGCTGCGAAAGGGCGAGCAGCCCTGGCTCAAGGCCGGGGGCGAGGCCCATCGGGACGGCGCCGCAGCCACCGAGACCTCGGCGCGCTATCACGGGGCCTATCCGCTCTTGCCCTTTATCGGCCGCCTGGCTGACGGCCGCCTGGCCTGGTCGGGGGAGGACTACGCCCTACCCGCCCACCCCTTGGCGGCACCCCATGCGCTCCATGGCGTGGGCTGGGAGCGTCGCTGGGCCGTTGCCGTCCACGCCCCCAGCGCCCTCACCCTGGCCCTGGACCATCCCGGGGATGGAGCCTGGCCCTTTGCCTTTCGAGCGGAGCAGCACTTCGCGCTCCACGCCTGGGGCCTTGCACTTACCATGAGGCTGACCAACCGGCATGGCGCACCCGCACCGGCCCAGCTGGGATGGCACCCCTATTTCCCAAGCGCCGGCGCGAGGCTCGGTACGGCGTTCACGCAGCGCTGGGAAAGTGATGACCGCGACCTTCCAGGACAGCCCGTACCCCTGACGGACGCGCGCTGGACCGTAGAGGAAACGGTGTGGGATCACTGCTTTGAAGGCCCGGCGCAGGCGGCGCTGGCCTGGCCCGGCCATGCCCTTCGCCTAGCTTGGAGCAGCACGCCGCGCTCGCCCTTTCGGGGGGCCGTACTGTACCTTCCGGACGCGGCCGATTTCTTTTGCTGCGAGCCCGTTACGGCATGCCCGAACGCCCTGGCCGCGGTGAACCCTCACGCCCGCGGCGTGGTTACCCTCGCTCCTGGGGAGAGCCTTCAGCTCTCCATCGCCCTGCGAGAGGCGGGGCTTACCCCCTAAGCCGGCGTGCCATCCTCATAGGCAATCAGCTCCCCGCGCAGGGAGTTGGGCAGGGCTTCGGCGATCAGCACATCAACGAAGGTGCCGACGAGCCCGGGATCAATGCTGCGGAAGTTCACCACCCGATTGCACTCCGTACGCCCGGCCAGCTCCCCCGGATCCTTCTTCGACGGACCTTCCACGAGAATGCGCTGAAGGGACCCGATGAGGCTTTGGCTGCGGTTCATCCCCTGCTGCCGAAGCCGCGCCTGCAAGAGCGAAAGGCGCGCCTTCTTCTCCGCTTCCGAAATCGGGTCCTGGAGATCCGCCGCCGGCGTGCCCGGGCGACGGCTATAGATAAAGCTAAAGGAATGGTCGAAGTTGATCTCCGCCACGAGATTCATGGTGGCCTCAAAATCCTGGGCCGTTTCCCCGGGGAAGCCCACGATGAGATCGGTAGACATTACCAAATCGGGGCGCAGGGCCCGGAGCTTCCGCACCTTCGCCTTGTATTCGAGGATGGTGTGGCCCCGCTTCATGAGCGCCAGAATGCGATCGGAGCCTGACTGCACCGGGAGATGCAGATAATTCACCAGCTCCGGCACCTCGCCGTACACCTCGATTAGGCTCTCAGAGAACTCCACGGGGTGGCTGGTGGTGAAGCGAATGCGATCGATGCCATCGATGGCCGCCACATGGGTGATGAGCTCCGCGAGGTCGGCCACGGCGCCATCGGCCGTTGGACCGCGGTAGGCATTCACGTTCTGCCCAAGAAGATTGATCTCCCGAACACCACCCCGGGCGAGGGCATCGCACTCCGCCAGCACCGGCTCCAGGGGACGGCTGATCTCCTCCCCCCGGGTGTAGGGCACAACGCAGAAGCTGCAGTACTTCGAGCACCCTTCCATGATAGAGACAAAGGCCGTGGGGCCCTCGGCCCGGGGTTCGGGCAGGCGATCGAATTTCTCGATTTCGGGAAAAGAGATATCCACCAGGGGCGGCAGGCGCTTGCCCCCCGGGGTCGCGCCGGCGCGGCGAGGGTTTGGGGGCCGAACACCAAATCCACGAAGGGGGCTCGATCGGCGATGGCGTGCCCTTCCTGGCTGGCCACGCAACCGCCGACGCCGATGAGGAGATCGGGCTTATCGGCCTTAAGGGTGCGGTAGCGTCCCAGCTCGCTGAAGACCTTCTCCTGCGCCTTCTCCCGAATGGAACACGTGTTCAACAGAATGAGATCGGCGTCCTCCGGGCGGTCCGTGGGCTCCATGGCCTGCCCCTCGCGCAGCGCATCGAGCATGCGCGCCGAGTCATACTCATTCATCTGGCAGCCGTAGGTACGGATAAAGACTTTTTTTGCCATGGCTCACCTCACAAGCCCCGCCGGGGCCGCGATCATACCGGCTCCCAACAAGATCCAAAAACCACCACAACGGAAAATCCGCCTCGCCCCCTTGCAAAGCAGCGCACAAGGCCCAAACTGCGCCCCTTCGGATGCAGGAGAGCGGCACCATGGCCGAACCCACCCACCTCTATCGCGTGATCTTCCAAAGCCAGGGCCAGGTTTACGAGCTCTATGCGCGGGATATCTATCAAAGCGAGCTCTACGGCTTCATCGAAGTGGAGGGCTACGTCTTTGGGAAGCGCACCCAGGTGGTGGTGGATCCCGCGGAGGAAAAGCTACAAAGCGAATTCGAAGGTGTGGAGCGCAGCTATATTCCCATGCACGCCATTATTCGCATCGACGAAGTGCAGAAAGAAGGCCAGGCCCGCATCAAGGAAATCAAGGGCGATAAGGTCACCCCCTTCCCGACCCTCCCGGTGCCTCCCAAGCGGGATAGCTGATGGGTGATAGCCTCTTTCATTTAGAGGCCCAGGCCCAGCGACGGCCCGCGAAGCCCGCCCTGGTACTTCATGATCCCACCCTGACCGCCCCCCAGGTCCAGACCTACGCAGACCTCAACGATGACGTGAACCGCGTGGCTCAGGCTCTTCGGCACCTGGGCCTGACCCCGGGCAGCCGGCTCGCGGCGCTTACGGGAACGAGCCACGAAGCGCTGGTGGTCTACTTTGCCGCCATGCGCTTGGGCCTCTGGTACACCCCCTTAAATAGCCATCTGAAAGCCGCGGAGATCGGAACGATCCTCGAGATCGCCGGCGCCCAGCATCTGGTCTACCGCACCGACCTGGCCGGCCAGTGCCCGGCCCCAGGACAGGCGATCCAAAACAGCACGGAAGCCCTCTGGGCCCTCGCCAAAACCCAGCCACGGGGCAGCCCAAGGGCGTCATCACGGCGGAGCCTGGAGCGCCGCTGGGCACACAAAGTGCCCTCGCGGCGGCGCGCATTCGTGCTCACGGCCTCAGCGAAGACACGGTCTATCTGTCTACGGCGCCCCTCTACCACAGCGCCCCCCTTCGCTATATCGACATGGTGCTGCGCCTTGGGGGCACGGCCCACGTGCTTTATCGCTTTGATGCGGACACCGCCCTTACCCTCCTCGAAGACCACCCGATCACCCACAGCCAGTGGGTGCCCACCATGTTTGTGCGCCTGCTGCGGCTGCCGGAAGCGCGCCGCCAGGCCTTTAAAGCCCGCGCCCATCGCTACGCCATCCACGCAGCGGCGCCCTGCCCGCCGGCGGTAAAGGCGGCCATGATCGACTGGTGGGGGCCCATCATTTACGAGTACTACAGCGCAACGGAAGCGAACGGCCAAACGATTATCAACAGCGAAGAATGGCAGAGGCACCGCGGTAGCGTAGGCCGGCCCTTGCTGGGGGAAGTGAGCATTCGGGACGACGACGGCGAGCCCTGCGCCCCCGGGGAGACGGGCACGGTCTATCTGCGCGGCGGGGCCACCTTCCGCTACTTAAATGACGACGCCAAAACCCAAGCCGCCTACCTCAAGGACGGATTTTCCACCGTCGGCGACCTGGGCTACCTGGACGAAGACGGCTATCTCTACCTAACGGACCGTCGCGACTTCACCATCATTAGCGGCGGGGTCAACATTTACCCCCGGGAGATTGAAGACGTCCTCCTGGCGGACGAGCGCGTGGCCGACGCCGCGGTTTTTGGGCTTCCGGATGAGGAATTCGGCGAGCGCATTCACGCCGCCGTGGAGCTCACGGCCCCCGCCGCCCCAGCAGATGAGGCGGCGCTGCGCGAGGCCCTGCGCCAGCACTGCCGCCAGCACCTCGCGAATCTCAAATGCCCCAAAAGCTGGAGCTTTCACCAGCCCTTACCGCGTCTGCCCACGGGCAAGTTGGCAAAAAAAGCCCTCCGAAGCGCGGTGCTGGCGGCGCAGGAACCGCCCCCAGCACCCGCCCCAAACGCCTAGTCCCTTAAGCCGCGCCGCTCGAGCAGGGGCTCGAGGCTCGGGGGCGCACCGCGGAAGTCTTCATATAGCGCCATGGCGTCCACGCTCGAACCTCGGGACAGCAGACGCTCGCGGAAGCGGTCCCCGTTCTCCCGGGTTAGACCACCATTGGCCTTGAACCAGGCCACCGTGTCCGCGTCGAGCACCTCACTCCAGATATAGCTGTAATAGCCCGCCGCATAGCCCCCCATGATGTGGGAGAAGTAGGGGGTCCGGTAGCGTGGGGGCACGGGGGCATAGGCGAGGCCCAAGTCCGTCAGAAGCTGGGCCTCGAGGTCCATCAGCGCCTCGGGCTCGGGCAGGGCCTCTGGCGCCAGGCGATGAAGGGCCTGATCCAGGCTTGCGGCCGCCAGATACTCCGTCGTGCGGAAACCCTCGTTGAAGCGCTGGGCTGCGAGCACCTTCTCGAGCAGTTCGGCGGGCAGGGGCTCGCCCGTTTCATAGTGCACGGCATAGTTTTTAAGAATCGACGGCCAGGTCGCACCCATCTCGTGCACCTGGGAGGGGAACTCCACGAAATCCCGGGGCACGCGCGTGCCGGAGAAGCGGGGATAGGTGACGTCCGAGAACAGGCCATGAAGGGCATGGCCGAACTCGTGGAACATGGTGTTGACCTCATCAAAGGTGAGGAGCGTGGGGTTCTCCGGCGCCGGCTTCACGATATTCAGATGGTTTGCCACCACCGCCGGCGTGCCCAGGAGGCGGCTCTGGGAAACATAGGCGTTCATCCAGGCGCCCCCGCGCTTACTGGGGCGCGCGTAGGGATCGAAGAGGAAAAGGCCCTTCGGGGCGTCATCTAAGAACACCTCAAACACCTGCACATCCGGGTGGTACGTGGGCAGGTCCGGGCGCGGCTCAAAGCGCAGGCCATAGAGCACCCCGGCAAAGTGAAAGACCCCATCCCGTAGCACGCGGTTCATTTCGAAGTAGGGCTTTAGGGCTTCCGCATCAAAAGCGTAGCGCTCAGCACGGAGCTTTTCGGCATAAAAACTCCAATCCCAGGCGGCTAAGGTTTCCCCGGGGCTTTGCTGATCCATGAGCGCTTGGAGCGCGGCCCCTTCCTTCTGCGCGTTGGCCACTGCTCGAGGGCGAAGCTGACTGAGCATGGCCTCGACCGCTTCCGGGCTGCCGGCGGTTTGGTTCGCCACCGCATAGGCTGCGTAGTCCGGGAAGCCCAGGAGCGCCGCCTTTTCCGCGCGCAAGGTGAGAATCTCTAGCACCCGAGCGCGGTTATCGTGCTCCCCCCCTCGGTGCCCCCGCGCTTCCGAGGCCCGCTGAATTCGCTCGCGCAGGGGCCGGTAGGTCAGATCGGTCAAGATGGGCTGGCCCGTGGTGTTCCGCAGGGAGATCAACCAACGGTCGGGCCCAAGGCCTGCTTCCGCCGCTGCCTGAGCCAGGGCCGCGCGCCGGTCGGCGCCAAGCCCCGCCAGCTCCGATTCGTCTTCTACGATCACCCCGCTGGCGTTCACCTCCGCCAGCACTGCATCGGAGAAGGCTGCGCCGGCCTTGGCCAGAAGGCTGTTCAGTTCTTTGAGTCGTTCCCGCGCCGGCGCATCAAGGGCCGCGCCCGCGCGCTGGAAGTCCTTGTAGGTTTCCTCGACGAGCCGCAGGTCCTCCCCCGCCAGCCCCGCCTCGTCCCGCGCGTCGAAAACTGCCGAAACCCGCGCGAAGAGCTCAGGATTCAGCATGATCCCATCGCGATGGGCAGAGAGCTTCGGCGCGAGTTCAGCCCTAAGCGCGCGAATCGCTTCGTTCGTATGGGCGCTAGAGAGGGCGTAAAACACCCGCGAGACCCGGTCTAGCACGGCCCCCGTTTTCTCCAGGGCCACAATCGTGTTCTCGAAGGTCGGCGGCGCCGCATTGGCCACGATGGCCGCCACTTCGGCCTGCTCCTCGGCCATGCCCTCTTCGAAGGCCGGCTTAAAATGCGCATGCTCAATGCGATCGAAGGGCGGGAGCCCATAGGGCAGAGGACTCGGGGCCAGGAACGGATTCACCGCTGCAGCCGGGGCCGAAGCGGCGGCGCTCGAAGGCTCCGGGGGTTTTTCACAGGCCGCAAGCGTTACACCGAACAGCCCAAGGGCCAGGACGCGGGGAAGCATCACAAACCGTCTCCTTTATGGGTGAGTGTGCGAGGAATTTGGCGCCCGCCGAAGCAAGCCCCAAACCAGCAGCAGTAAGCCCGAAGCCAGGAGTATAGCCCCGGGCACGAGTAACCAAAGGGCCGGCGTGGCCTCTACGGCGGCGGGCGTTGGGGCGGCAAAAAAGAAAGCCGCGGGAAAGGTCACGCTCGCCGAGGAGATGAGCACGCGCACCCCCCAACGCAGCGCCTCGGAGAACCGGGCCGCATCGATCCAAGGCAAGCACACCAGCGTCAGCACGAGGAAAAGGGCGGCGTGGGCGTGGCCTGCCCGCCACAGATCCTGGTGGAGCGGCGATGCCAGATAGGCTGGCAAAGCCACCAGCCGATAGGTCAACACGGCGCCGCCGAACATCACGCCCAGCAGGGAGAAGATCATCACCGCACCCATGCGCCGAGACGCTAAGCTAAGGGGGAAGGCAGAGGGGTCGCTATCCATGGAAAGCCTCCTTTGACCAGGGGCGCTACAATGGCAGGCATCGCAGGCGAGCATAAGGGATCGCAGATGAAAAGAACGATCGTGGTGGGCGGTGGCCAGGGGGCCGGACAACTCGTGGCCAGCCTACGGCAGGAAGGCTATGACGGCGAAATCATGATGATCGGCGAAGAGCCCCAATTGCCGTACCAGCGCCCGCCGCTTTCGAAGGCCTACCTTCTGGGCGAACTCCCTGTGGAGCGGCTCCTCGTGCGTCCCGAGAAGTTCTACGCCGATCAGAACATCGAAACCCGCCTCGCTACAAAGGTCGAAGCGATCGATACGGTAGCGCAAACGGTCACCCTGGAGGGGGGCGAGGCGCTGGCCTACAGCGACCTCGTCCTCGCCACGGGCAGTGCCGTGCGCCGCCTGTCCCTCCCGGGCTTCGACCAAGCCGGCGTGTTCTATCTGCGCACCATGGCTGACGTCGACGGCATCCGCGATGCACTCACTCCAGGGAAGCGGCTGGTCATCATCGGCGGCGGCTATATTGGCCTCGAGGTCGCGGCGGTCTCCCGCAAGCTGGGCCTAGAGGTCACGGTGCTGGAAATGGAAAGCCGCATTCTGGCCCGGGTCACCACGCCGGCCATGTCTGCCTTCTACACCCAGGTCCACACAGGCCACGGGGTGGTGATCAAAACGGAAGCGGCAGCGGCGGAACTCCTCGGCGACGGCCAGGTAACGGGCGTGCGCTGCAAAGACGGCACGGAGCTTCCCGCGGACGTGGTCATCGTGGGCGTCGGGATTTTACCCCGCACGGAACTGGCAGAGGCCGCGGGCATCGCCTGCGAAAACGGCATTCTCGTTGATGAAGGCACGCGGACCAGCGCGCCAAACGTCTACGCCATCGGTGACTGCACCAACCATCCCAACCCTGGGCTCGGTCGGCGCCTGCGCCTGGAATCGGTCCCCAACGCCATGGACCAGGCCCGGGTCGCTGCCAAGAATATTTGCGGCGGCGACGCCCGCTACGATGCCGTGCCCTGGTTCTGGAGTGACCAGTATGACCTTAAGCTGCAGATGGTGGGCTTTTCCGGGGAGGCGGAGGAAGACGTCCTGCGCGGAGACCCGAATAGCGGCGCCTTCGCTCGCTTTTACCTGAAGGGCGGTCAGCTCATTGCCGTGGATGCGGTAAACAGCCCCCGGGAATTCATGGCGGCGCGCCAGCTGGTGGCCCAGAAGGCCCCGGTGACCGCCGAAGCCCTGGCCAATCCGGAAACGGATCTCAAAACCCTGATGTCGCGCTAGGGAGGCGCTCCATGACCCTTCGATCCCTCCGGGCGGCCCTTACCCTCAGCCTCGCAAGCCTAACGGGCGCCGCGGTGGCCGATACGACCCTGCTTTACAACGTCAACGGCTGGACCGCCACGGCCAGCGCGGCGGATACGGGCGCTACGGTGCAAGAGCAGCGCTTTTCGGCCTTGCTGATACATGAAGGTCGCGTGGTCTCTGCAGGCACCTTCGATGATCTCCGCACCTTGGCCGCTCGCCTCGGGGAGCCGGTGACGCGCATCGACGGCGAAGGCGCCTTCCTCATGCCCGGGCTCATCGACGCCCATGGCCACTTCACGAGCCTCGGCTACGATGCGCTTCGCTTAAACATCACGGGGCTGCAAAGCCTCAAGACCACGGTAGACACGATCGCGCGCTACGCGGAATCGGGGGAAGGCTGGATCACCGGGGGACGGTGGAACCAAGAGCACTGGCCCGAGGGGCGCTTTCCCCGGGCCAGCGATTTAGACGGCGTCACCGATCGGCCGATTTGGCTACGCCGAGTGGACGGCCATGCCGCCTGGGCCAACGGCGCCGCCATGGCCGCCGCGGGCATCAGCGCCGACACCCTCGATCCTCCTGGGGGGCAGCTCATCCGCGACGAGGACGGCAACCCCACCGGGGTATTCGTGGACGCGGCCATGGATCTCATCGACGCGGTGGTCCCCCGGCCCAGCCAGGCCCAGCTGGAGGCGGCCATCGGCGCCGCTCAGGACATCATGCTGAGCAAGGGCCTTACCCAGGTCCACGACGCAGGCGCTGGCGTGCGCGCCATTGAAACCTTCCAGCGCCTGGCCAAGGCCGGTGATCTAAAGGTCCGCCTCTACGTCATGGTGGCCGGGGAGGAAACGCTCGAGGCCCTCGGCACGCCCCAGGACGACCCGGAGGATCGCGTCGATGTGCAGGCGGTGAAGCTGTACTCCGATGGCGCCCTGGGCAGCCGCGGCGCCGCCCTGTTCGAGGACTACAGCGACGACGAAGGCAATCGGGGCCTGCTGTTTACCAGCGCCGAGGACCTCGCCACGATCGTCGATCAGGCCACGGCCCGGGGTTGGCAGGTGGGCATCCACGCCATTGGGACTCGCGCCAACGCCGTGGTCCTGGACGCTTACGAACAGGCTTTCCAGCGCTACCCGGGCAGCAAGGACCTCCGGCACCGCATCGAGCACGCGCAGGTCATGCGTCCCGGTGATCTTCAGCGCACCATCGACCTTGGCGTGGTGGCCTCCATGCAACCCACCCATGCCACCTCCGATATGTGGATGGCTGAGAAGCGCCTAGGGCCGGAGCGCCTCGCCGGGGGCTATGCCTGGGCCACGCTGCTCAGCAACGGCGCCGTGCTGGCCCTGGGCAGTGATTTTCCCGTGGAGCCCCCGGATCCGGTCTTTGGCATCCACGCCGCGGTGACCCGGCAAAACCGGCAGGATGATCCCCCCGGGGGCTGGCGCCCGAGCGAAAAGCTCACGCTCTCGCAAACGCTTCGGGGCTTTACCTTAGATGCAGCGTGGTCCGCGCGACAGGAGGGGCAGCTCGGGAGCCTGGAACCGACGAAATGGGCAGATTTCGTGCTTCTCGAAGACGATCCCTTCTCCGTCGCGCCAGAGGACCTCTGGAAGCTTCAGGTGAAGGAAACTTGGATTGCCGGGGAACGGGTGTACGCGAAAACGCCCTGATTACCAGTCAAGATCGTCAGGGATCGGATGGTCCGCGTAGGCCGGATCGTCCGCCCCCAGCGCCTGAGGCTTGGGCAGCACCAGGCGATCATCGAGTTCGCGAACCTTCTCCGCCACCTTCTCCTCAATCACCTCAAAGCCCGCGCCGTGGCGCACGAGCACCATGGCGCCGGCGGCCAGCCCATCGCGCTGCGCCTCGGTCACGTATAGCTTCCGAACCTTTTTCCCGTCCAAGAAATGATAGGCGCAGGCGCCCTGCCCTCGCGGCAGGCGGCGCTGCTCGATAATCAGCTTGGCCTGCTCGCGAAGGGTTTGGGAGAGCGCGCTCTTGCGCCGCGCCTTTGGTTTCGGCTGAGGTTTAGGCTGGGGTTCGGGCGCTTTGGGCTTGGGTACCTTAGGCTCCGGCGCCTTGCCTAGCCCCGCCCTTAGTAGCTGGCTACGGAGGGATTCGCTCACGAAAGTCTCCTAAAGAGGGGCAGCCATGTGGAGATGGAGATCGATGCCTTCCGGCACGAGGGCCGGAACCCGCGTTTCCACGAGCACCTTGAAGCCCGCCCGCTCGTAGAGGGCCTGCGCCGGATTGCCGGCGTAAAGATCCAGATGGACCGCTTCCGCGCCCGCCGCCTTGGCTCGGCGGAAGACATCCTCAAGCAGGCGCTGCCCGAGGCCGCGGCCTCGTAGGCTGGGCAACACGGCAAGGTTTTGCAGATAAAAGGCCTGCGCCGGCACCGCAGGCAGCACGTAGCGGCCCTCCTGTACCCAGCGCGCTAAGGCCGCAAGGCCCTCGGGATCCAGGGCCGCCTGAGCCTGCTGAAAAAAGGGCCCCGCTGCCGCCCCCTGCTCCTCTGTCATAAAGCCCAGGGCAAGGCCCCCGAGGGCTGCCCCGTCCACCGCGAGCCGGGCATGGCGATGGGAGAAGAGGCCCTGGGCCTGTTGCCACTGGTAGGCCAGGTGCTGATCGGCGCGGGCGCGGTCATGGCCGTGAAGGAAGGAAAAAATATGCGGGTCCGTGTCAAAGATCAGCCCCGCCGCCACCGCCGGCTCGAGGGGCGCGCCGTCTTCGAAGGTAAGGTTGCGCGGATCCATCACGGGCTGCCCACGACGTTTCGGAGCTGCCCGACCCCGGACACCTCCACCACCACCTCATCCCCCGGGGCCATGGGCTCGGTGGTCCCGGGCGTCCCGGTGAAGATGATGTC
>RGAU01000270.1 GCA_009919975.1 Gammaproteobacteria bacterium | reverse complement strand
TGCAGGATCGCTTTGGGGATCGGCTGGTAAGCCACGATCCCTTTGCTAGCGTTGCTTCGGGGCTTGCCCTAGCGGCAGCGCAGGGCCTGGGGGCAGCGCCGCCCCGCTAGCGGTGGTATGACGGGGCCGGCCTATTGGGCGGACGCCTGCGTCCTGCCAGGGGCAAAGGCCGGATCGCTTTCGCTGGGCCGGTAGTGAAGTGTTCGTCCATTTTCTAGCTTGGAGTCGAGGCCCAGCCAGAGCGGGCCGTCGTAGTAAAGCGTGATGTCGATCTTCCCGTCCTCGCCGCCCTTCAAATCCAGCGCCTCCGCGGCCCGAGGGACGCCTCCGACTTCCAGCTCCGCAGGGCGCGGCGCGCTAAAGGTGACCTCGGCGCGCTTCCCATCCTGGATGTTGATGAGCTCCGAACGTTGGGTGATGGCCCGATTCCAGTAGGGGAAGGTCCAGGCGCAGCGTTCCGGGGCTTCGGCGGTGCCGTCCTGGGTTTCAAGGGCGAGGACGCCATCCTGCCACTGGCCGTCGACCTTAAAACGCTTGTCATTGACCTCCGTGCGGCTCTCAAAGCGGGAAAGGCAGCCTCCGGTCCAGCGCTCCGCTCCGGTCCAGCGGCACCGCGTTGGCGCTGGGCCCCTCCGCCGCCAGCAGGGTGCCGGGAAAGGTAAGGAGGGCCGTGAGGGCCAGGGGTCGAAGGTCCATGGCAGTCTCCACAGATGGGGTCCTTGATTGTCTCTGGGGGCGTAGCGCGTAACAATCAAGGCAAAGGCAAACCACCATTGGGGAGAAAAGCATGGCACGAGTCAACACGGGGACGGTGGAGCTCGAGTACGACACCTTTGGCGATCCGGCCCACCGGCCCCTTGGCCGCGCAAGGCCAGTACGTCATTCGCTTCGACAACCGGGATTGCGGCCTGTCCACGAAGTTCAACGCGGCGGGGACCCCCGATTTGCAGCAGCTCGTGGCGGCCCTGTCTGCCGGGGAAACGCCGGCGATCCCCTACACCCTGGACGATATGGCGGATGACGCCGTCGCCCTGCTGGATCATTTGGGCCTACCCACCGCTCACATTTGCGGGGCCTCCATGGGCGGCATGATTGTGCAAACCATTGCCCTGCGCCATCCTCAGCGCGTGCGCAGTCTCACCTCGATCTACTCCTCCACCGGCGATCGTAGCTTGCCCCAGGCCACTCCGGAGGCCATGGCGGCCCTGACCTCACCCGTGCCTGCGGACCTAGAAGGTTTCCAGGAGCGGAGTCTCTACGTGTCGCGGACCATTGGGTCTCCGGGCTTTCCCTTCGACGAAGCCCAGCAGCGAACGAAAGCCACCCGTATGTTTGAGCGGGGGCTGTGTCCTGCGGGCACGGCGCGGCAAATGACGGCCATCGTGGCCCACGGCGACCGCACGCCCGGTTTGAAGGCGCTGGCGGTGCCGACGCTGGTGATTCATGGGTCAGCCGATCCCCTCATTCCCCTGGCTTGTGGCGAAGCCACGGCCGCGGCCATTCCTGGCGCCGAGCTTTTGGTGATTGAGGGCATGGGCCACGATTTGCCGCGGGATGCTTGGCCTCAGATGGTTGAGGCCATCAGTGGGCTGACTGCGCGGGTCGGCTAGGCCTTTGGATCTTGAGCGACTGCGCCAGCCCTTCAGGGGGTTGGCGCCGCCCCCGGCCCCCCCAGCGACGGCTCGGCGGGCGGCCGTAGCCGCCGTGCTGCGCCCCGGCCCATCGGGGGCGGAGGTGCTGCTCATTCGCCGCGCCGAGCGTGAGGGCGATCCTTGGTCCGGTCACATGGCTTTCCCCGGGGGGCACATTGAAGCTGGGGAATCTCCCCTGGAGGCGGCCGTGCGGGAGACGCAGGAGGAAGTAGGCCTGTCCCTTGCGGAGCACAGCACGCTGCTTGGCCCCTTGCCCCCGGCCCATGCCCAGGCCCGGGCCCGGCGGGTGGATATGGCGATCTATCCTTTCGTCTTCGAAGCCGCAGCGGCGCTGCCGGCGCCGGCGCCCAACCACGAGGTGGCGGGGGTGCACTGGGCGCCCCTCGCACCCATGTTCTCCGGTGAAAACCGAACCACCCTCCGCTACGAGCACGGGGAGTTTCCCGGTTGGGATATCGGCGGTGGAGTGGTGTGGGGACTCACCTATCGCATGCTTGGGTCACTCTTCGCCCTCGTGGAGCCGGGCTGGCGTCCGCACGGTTAGGGCGCCTAGGCGGGGAAGGCCCAGGCCCGGAGGGCCGGTAGGCTGAGGGCTAGGGCCACGCTGACGATCAAGCCAATGGCAGCCTTGCCGCCGTCCTTCGCGATGAGTCCCCAGGTTTCCTTCACCGGGCGATGCTTCAGCGTGAGCGTAAGCCCAAGCTCCCGGCCCGCGAGTAGGCCTAGGAACACCCAGGTGGTGCTCATGGGCAGGTTGCTCGCCTCCTTAAAGATGAGCAGCACGGTGCCGTAGATCACGTTGATGAACGCCGCAGAGCGAATATCGAGGGTATTCGTCTTGCTGGTGACGATGTGCTGAATCTCCCCACCCCG
>RGAU01000269.1 GCA_009919975.1 Gammaproteobacteria bacterium | reverse complement strand
AATGACAGCGCTGTCATTGTGCGCAATGATCAAAAGAGAGATCCCTCGCTGTTCAAGGAAGACGACAAAGCCACTCAGGAGGTGTCGCTATGGGAAAGCCGAAAATTGCCATCAACGGTTTCGGCCGTATTGGCCGAACTATCCTTCGCATCGCCAAGCTTCGAGATCACTTTGATGTGGTGGCGGTAAACGATCTGGCGAGCGCCGATCAGCTCGCCTACGCCTTTAAGTACGACAGCATCCACGGGGTGTTCCCGGGAGAGGTAGCCGTCGACGGAGAAACCATCACCATCGCCGGCGATCGGTTTCCCGTGCTTCAGGAGCGAAACCCGGCGCGCCTCCCCTGGAAGGCCCTGGGAGTGGACTACGTGGTGGAGAGCTCCGGGGTTTTTCGATCCCTCGCAGCGTTGGAGCAGCACCTTGAAGCGGGGGCCAAGCGCGTAGTGCTTACCGTGCCCTGCAAAGATCCCCTGGAAGCGACCCTCGTCATGGGCGTGAATGATCATGTAGTGACGCCGGCCTCCCGGATTATTTCCAACGCCAGCTGTACCACCAATTGCGCGGCGCCGCTGGCCAAGGTGCTCCAGGAAACGGTCGGCATCAAGCGGGGGCTCCTGAATACGGTGCACGCCTACACCTCCGACCAGCGCCTCATCGATGCCCCGCACAGCGATAAGCGCCGCTCGCGCAATGCAGCGTCAAATATTGTTCCCAGTTCCACGGGGGCGGCGAGGGCCATTGGGCAGGTGCTTCCGGCCCTTGCGGGACGGCTAGACGGCCTCGCTATGCGCGTTCCCGTCCCCGACGGCAGCGTGGTGGATTTGACCGTTGAGGTGGAGCGGGATACGGACGTGGAGGAGATCAACGCAGCCATGCGCGCCGCTGCGGAAGGCCCCATGAAGGACATTCTTGCCTACTGTGATGAGCCCATTGTCAGCTCTGACATCATCGGCAATAGCCACTCGAGCATCTTTGATGCGGGCCTCACCCAGGTCATGCAGAAGCGCATGGTGAAGGTGATCAGTTGGTACGACAACGAGTGGGGCTACAGCACGCGGGTGGAGGAGCTGATTGGGCGCCTTGCGGTAATGGACGGCCTCCCCCTCCCTGCCTGAAGCCCTTGTTTTTGGAGGACAGTGGGGGGAGCATCGACGGGAACAGGGAGGAGGGCTTTATGATTAAGAACGCTGTCGGCATAAAGGCTGCACTTGCCTTAGGCGTCCTATTGGCGCTGGCGCCCGTTCGCGCGGGGATCGATGACGGTTTGCTGGAAGCGCGCATTGCCTCCTTTGAGAACGGTACTGGCGCTGCGGTGACCTTTCGCAATTTCGATGCGCTGTTTCACACGGAGCGGGTCGCTGCGGGGCCTGAGCCCTGGGTGCTGGAACGGGCGCCGGTGGATCTCGCTGCGCTTCGCTATGAATTTGCCGGGGCCTCCTACGACCTCGCCCATTTCCTCGAGCACAACCGCACCAACGCATTGCTGGTGCTTAAGGACGGCAAGATCGTTCAGGAAATCTACCGCAACGGCGCCGATGAGCAGAGCCGCTTTATTTCCTTCTCCGTGGGCAAGTCCTTTACCTCGTCCCTGGTGGGCCTAGCGGTGGATCGGGGGCTGCTGCCGTCCCTGGACGTCCCCGTATCGACCTATGTCCCGAAGCTGAAAGGCAGCGGCTACGACGGGGCGACGGTGCGCGATCTCATGCAAATGTCTTCCGGCGTGAAGATGAATGAGAACTACGATATCCACTCTTCCGAGCCCAACCTGTTTGCCGAGGGCATCTACCAGTCCTGGTTTTCAGAAGCCGTTCGCTTCTCAGATTTCGCGGCGACGCTAGAGCAGGCTTCACCTCCGGGAACGGTCTTTAACTACAACACCTTTGACACCCAGGTTCTTGGCTCCGTGCTTGAGGGGGCGACGGGGCAACGTTTTACGGAGTTTCTCGGAGAGGCCCTTTGGCGGCCCCTGGGCATGGAGTCCGATTTGCTCATGACCATGGATAGTGCCGGGGCCGATCGAGAAGCCATGGCCGGCGGTGGGTACTTGATGACCCTTCGTGACTTTGGACGCTTTGGGCAAATGATGCTGAACGGCGGCGTGGCCCATGGGCGCCGCATTCATCCGGAGGCATGGGTTAGGGAGGCGACGGCCGCGGATCCAACCAAGCCCTTTCTTCAGGTGGGTCAGATCGATGATGGCGGACAGGGTCTAGGCTATCAGCACCAATGGTGGCTTTTTCCCCAGGGGGACTTCAGCGCCGAAGGGGTTTTTGGCCAATTTATCTACGTTATGCCTCGCCGCAATATGGTCATCGTCAAGTTGAGCTATTGGGAAGGCGCCTGGGAGCCTGAGCAGGCGCTGGAGAGCGTTGCCTTCTTCAACGCTCTTGGCGACTTTTTGGCCGACTAAGCGGGCGGCGAGGGGGGGCTATGGTGATTACGCTGGTTCAGATTCCCGGAGAGAAGCGTGATGTGGACGCCGCCATTACCGGCGGAAAGGCGTCCACGCCGACCTATCTTGGGCTCGATGGGCTATTG
>RGAU01000268.1 GCA_009919975.1 Gammaproteobacteria bacterium | reverse complement strand
TTCCATGCGGTAGTCGCCGTCGACGATGTTCTTGTACATCTTCGTACGGCCACCGACGTCGTCCGATTTAACCGTCAACATTTCCTGCAGCGTGTAGGCGGCGCCGTAGGCCTCGAGGGCCCACACTTCCATCTCCCCGAAGCGCTGGCCGCCGAACTGGGCTTTACCGCCCAGAGGCTGCTGGGTCACCAAGCTGTAGGACCCGGTAGAACGAGCGTGCATCTTGTCGTCCACGAGGTGGTTGAGCTTGAGCATGTACATGTAGCCCACGGTCACCGGGCGCTCGAACTGCTCGCCGGTGCGTCCGTTAAACAGCACCGTCTGCCCAGACTCGGGGAGCCCCGCGAGCTTCAGCATGGCCTTGATTTCGCGCTCCTCCGCACCGTCGAAGACCGGCGTTGCCATAGGCACGCCGCCGCGGAGATTCCCCGCGAGCTCTAGAACCTCTTCGTCCGTAAAGTCGGCGAGATGGCTGTCCTTGCCATAAATCTCATCGAGCAGCTTGCGGACTTCCGCGATCTTGACCTGCTCATCGAGCATACGGCCAATGCGCTCCCCCAGCCCCTTGGCGGCCCAACCCAGGTGGGTTTCCAGGACCTGCCCCACGTTCATGCGGGACGGCACCCCCAGGGGGTTCAGGACGATGTCGACGGGAACGCCATGCTCGTCAAAGGGCATGTCTTCCACGGGCATGATCACGGAGATCACCCCCTTGTTTCCGTGGCGCCCAGCCATCTTGTCCCCGGGCTGCACGCGACGCTTGATGGCCAGGAAGACCTTGACGATCTTCAGCACGCCAGGGGCGAGGTCATCCCCCGTCGCCAGCTTCGCCCGCTTGTCCTCAAGCCGAGCCCGGAGTTGTTCCTTGCGCTCCGCCAGAT
The DNA here is from genome assembly GCA_009919975.1 of Gammaproteobacteria bacterium. Taxonomy (GTDB): domain Bacteria; phylum Pseudomonadota; class Gammaproteobacteria; order Pseudomonadales; family Azotimanducaceae; genus Salivita. The sequence goes on along the minus strand of RGAU01000268.1, from coordinate 1,669 downwards.
GGTTTTCCGCATCCTCGATGAGCTCGTTGAGCTCATCCGTCGCCATGCGGATCTTGAACCACTCATCCTTCGGCAGCTCGTCCAGGTAGGTCTTGCGGATCGTCGCGCCCTTCGCAAGCCCCGGGCCCGTGACGGCTTTCTTGTTCACCAGGCGAGAGGCCAGGCGTTCAAAGGTTGCCGCTTCAATGATCCGGAACTCGTCATCGAGATCCTTACGAACCTTGTCGAGCTGCGCCTTCTCAATAGCTTTGGCCCGAACGTCCTTCTCCACCCCATCGCGGGTGAAGACCTGAACGTCGATGACCGTGCCATGTACCCCCGTGGGGACCCGCAGGGACGTATCCTTAACGTCCGAAGCCTTTTCCCCGAAGATCGCGCGGAGGAGCTTTTCCTCCGGCGTAAGCTGGGTTTCGCCCTTCGGCGTCACCTTGCCGACGAGGATGTCGCCAGGGGTCACTTCCGCGCCGACGTACACCACCCCGGACTCGTCGAGCTTGTTCAGCGCATGCTCGCCGACGTTCGGAATGTCGCAGGAAATCTCCTCCGGCCCGAGCTTCGTATCCCGGGATATACAGGTTAGCTCCTGGATATGAATCGAGGTGAAGCGGTCTTCCTGCACCACCCGCTCGGAAATGAGGATGGAGTCCTCGAAGTTGTAGCCGTTCCAGGGCATGAATGCGATGCGCATGTTCTGACCCAGGGCAAGCTCCCCGAGATCCACGGAAGGACCGTCTGCGAGCACGTCTCCCGGCGCAACCACGTCGCCCTGCTTCACCAGCGCACGCTGGTTGATACAGGTGTTCTGGTTGCTGCGGGTGTATTTGGTCAGGCTATAGATGTCGATGCCCGCTTCCCCGGAAACGGTCTCAGCATCATTCACCTTCAGCACAATGCGAGACGCATCCACGCTGTCGATAACGCCGCCGCGCCGCGCCACAACACACACGCCACTGTCCCGGGCTACGATGCCTTCGATACCCGTGCCCACCAGGGGCTTTTCGGCGCGAAGGGCCGGCACCGCCTGGCGCTGCATGTTGGATCCCATAAGGGCGCGGTTGGCGTCGTCGTGCTCAAGGAAGGGAATGAGCGAAGCCGCCACGGACACCACCTGCTTCGGCGACACGTCCATGTAGTTGACGTTTTCCGAAGGCATCTTGGTGAATTCATTCTGGAAGCGCACGTCGATGAGATCTTCAACGAACTGCCCCTTATCGCTGAGGGGAGAGCTCGCCTGGGCGATCACAAACTCGGCCTCATCGATGGCGGACAGATAATCAATTTGATCCGTGACCTTGCCCCCTTCCACACGGCGGTAGGGCGTCTCGAGGAAGCCGTACTCGTTGGTGCGGGCATAGGTCGCCAGGGAATTGATGAGACCGATGTTCGGCCCTTCCGGGGTTTCGATGGGGCACACGCGACCGTAGTGGGTCGGGTGCACGTCCCGAACCTCGAAGCCTGCCCGCTCTCGGGTCAGACCGCCGGGACCCAGGGCGGAAACGCGACGCTTGTGAGTCACTTCCGACAGCGGGTTATTTTGATCCATGAACTGGGAGAGCTGGGAAGACCCAAAGAACTCCTTCACCGCAGCCGCCACGGGCTTCGCGTTAATCATGTCCTGGGGCATGAGGCCTTCGGACTCTGCCAGAGACAGGCGCTCCTTGACCGCCCG
>RGAU01000267.1 GCA_009919975.1 Gammaproteobacteria bacterium | reverse complement strand
CTCCCGGTAGAACACGCTGGCCATGCGCCCGAGCAGGGCGTCCCCGAGCTTGAAGACAAAGATAAAGATGAGGATCAGGGCCCAGCCTTCGCGCCGGGTAAAGGCCTTCAGGGGCAAGAAGAAGGCGGTGCGCAGTTGATCGCTCAGGCCCTTGGCCTCGGTACGGGGTGGCGCCGGGGGCTCCGGGCTCAGGAGCGTCAGCCCTAGGGCGCCTCCCATGACCAGGGCAAACACGCCGTAGGCGGCGCTCCAGGAGAGGGCTTCGGCGATCATAAGGCCTCCGGCGCCTCCCACGAGCGTACCTCCCAAATGCCAGCCCCAGATGGCCGCGGCGGCCCCCGCCCCCTGGCGATCGGCGCCGAGGGATTCGATGCGAAAGGCATCAATCACGATGTCCTGGGTTGCGGAAGCGGTGGCGAGGAGCAGGGCCAAAAGGGCGAGGAGGCCAAGGCTTTCCGGCGTGGCGCCGGCGTCGAAGCCGCTTTGGCTCATGAGGAGGAGGGCGAGGGCCATGAGACCCTGGCACAACACGAGCCAGCTGCGCCGCTGGCCCAGGCGGCGAAGGCCTGGCAGGGGTGCGCGATCGAGTAGCGGCGCCCACAGGAAGTTCAGGGCGTAGGGCGTCGCCACGAGGGCAAAGAGACCCACGTCCGTGCGACTCACCCCGCCATCCCGGAGCCAGATAGACAAATTTGAGAAGAGCAGGGGGGAGGGGAGGCCGCTGGCGAAGCCGAGCAGCAATACGCGAAGGACCGGCGCGTTCAGGTACAGCCGGAGGGTTTCGCCAAGGGCGCTAAGGGAATTGCTCACGCGTAGGGGCTCCAGGGGATGGGGGGAACAAGGCGCCAGCCCCGGGCCGTGGCCCTTAGGCGGTGCCCCTCCGCCAGGAGGGCCTTACGCTGCCGGTCTCCTGCAGATCCGGGCAGGCCGAGGAAGCCGTCACTGCGGAGCACCCGGTGCCAGGGCAGGGCTGAGCCCTGGGGCAGCTGGCGGAGTTCCCGCCCGGCCCAGCGGGCCCCCCGGGGGACGCCAGCTTGAGCCGCGAGGGCGCCGTAGCTGATGACCGTGCCTTCGGCGACCGCCGCGAGGCATAGGTAAAGGCGCGCCTTTGGCTCAAGTTCGAAGCTGTCCGTGCCGTCTGCCACCCTATTCACCGGTCTGCGCTTGAGATTTCCCGGGCCGGCCCCCATGGTTCTCCTTCGATCCTTCTGGCGCCGCGCGCCTCGGAGTTCACCATGCCCGTGCTGGCCATGCTTTTCTTCATTGTCCCCGTTATCGAAATGGTTGTCCTTATCGAAGTGGGCAGTGCCATCGGTTCCCTTCCCACCATCGCCTTGGTCTTTCTGACCGCGGTCCTCGGCGTCGCGCTCCTGCGCCAGCAGGGCGCCGCAACGCTGCTGCGAGCGATGCGGCGCATGGACCACGGGGCCCTGCCCGCCCAGGAAATGCTGGAGGGGGTGGTGCTCGCCGTGGGCGGAGCCTTGCTGCTTACCCCCGGCTTCGTCACCGACGCCTTCGGTTTCGCCTGTCTCTTTCCCCCAACCCGGCGCTTTTTCCTCCAGCGCCTGCTTGCGCGGCTCCAGCTTCGGGCGCAGCGCGGGGCCCAAGGCCCGGGCCAAGGCGGCACGATCCATATCATCGAAGGAGAAATTGACCGTCGCCCTTGAAATGGCTTTGGCCACCCCCATTAAGGAGGGGCGCGAGGGAAAAGGCGCTCCTTAGCACTCTCAGGGTTGACTGCTAGCTCTGAGGGCCTATGATGGCGACGCTTTTAGCACTCTCGTGCTAAGACTGCTAATTCAGCACCGCTTGGGTGCGTCATCAAACCCTATGATTAGGTCAGGGAGATACAAGGCAATGAAGATCCGTCCGCTGCACGATCGCGTCGTGGTTCGTCGCCTCGAGGAAGAGGCCAAGACCGCCGGCGGCATCGTTCTGCCGGACTCCGCCGCAGAGAAGCCGAGCCAGGGCGAAGTGCTCGCCGTGGGCCCCGGTAAGACTCTCGACAACGGCGAAGTCCGTGCTCTCGACGTGAAAGTCGGTGACAAAGTGGTGTTCGGCCAGTACGGCGGCAGCACGGTGAAGGTCGATGGCGACGAGCTGTTGATTCTTTCCGAAGGCGAAATCTTCGGGGTGCTCGAGGCCTAAGCAAGCCAGCCACCCTTCCTACAGACGCAAGCGTGATTTAGAGGAAAGACATGAGCGCGAAAGACGTAAAGTTTGGTGATAGCGCCCGGCAGCGCATGCTCGAGGGCGTCAACATCCTGGCCAACGCGGTTAAAGTGACCCTCGGTCCCAAGGGCCGGAACGTGGTTCTCGATAAGTCCTTCGGTGCCCCCACGGTCACCAAGGACGGCGTGTCCGTGGCCAAGGAAATCGAACTCAAAGACAAGTTCGAGAACATGGGTGCGCAGATGGTGAAGGAAGTCGCTTCCCGCACTTCCGATGAGGCCGGTGACGGCACCACCACCGCTACCGTGCTGGCCCAGGCCATCGTGAACGAAGGCTTAAAGTCCGTGGCCGCTGGCATGAACCCCATGGACCTCAAGCGCGGCATCGACAAGGCTGTGGTTGAAGCGGTCAAGGAAATCAAGGCGCTGGCGACCCCC
>RGAU01000266.1 GCA_009919975.1 Gammaproteobacteria bacterium | reverse complement strand
GAGGCGACCCCTCCGTCCTTTACTGCCATTTCAAAGGGCAGAAGATAGAGCTCCCGAAGCACGGCTTCGTCCACGGTCTGAGAGAGATTGAAGCGATTCGTTTCCTGTTCGTTGGCGGCGAAGTGCTTCGCCATGGCAATGACGCCTTCCCCTTGGATGCGTCGAATTTGCGCCACGGCCTGGGTTCCGGTGAGGAAGGGGTCTTCTCCGAAATACTCAAAGTTCCGGCCGAGCACGGGAATGCGGGCCAAATTCACCCCCGGCGCCTCAAAGACGTGCAGGGCCAGGGCCTTGGCCTCTGCGGCGATCACCTGGCCGAAGCGATCCGCGGCCGCCGGATCGAAGGTCGCCGCGATGGCCATGGCCGAGGGCAGCGCCGTCGCTTTAGCGGAGGACGGATGGGTGTAGGGCACGATGCGCGGCATGTCGGGCGTGAGCAGCCCGGCGTCCACGCAGTCGTTTTGGCCAATACCGACGGGGCCATTGGTAATGCGGAGGGTGGGCAGGCCAAGGGCCGGAATACCGCGAACGTGCCGGCCCCCGAGGCATTCGGGCAACTCAGGGATAATTTCCGGCGCGTTGCCCACCAGCTGCTGGAACTTCTGCTCTAGGGTGAGAGCCGCCACCAGCGCCTCGGCCCGAGCCGCGGGGGAGAGCCCCTTACGTTCCCAGGGCGGGGTCGCCGCGGCGGTGGCGACGCCGGCCCCCAGGGCCAAGCCCAGCCCCAACAGCCCAAGGGCCACCCGCTTCCGTCCGCACTGTGCCATGCTTTCCTCCCCGCTTTTTTCCTTACCTTACCGTCTCCCCTCCCAGGCGCCCAGCCAGCGCAATTGAAAGGGGTGGGAAAAGGCGCTAATAATGCTCGGCATTACTTCTTTTCTTCGCTCATCACCACCCTGGGGAGGGAACGTTCATGACGTCAATAAAGCCCTTGCGCCTTAAGGGGGCCCCTGGGTCGCCCTACACACGGAAAATGCTTGCCTATCTGCGCTATCGCCATATCCCCTACGAGTTTTTGATTTCCGATCAACCCGAACTCGAGGGGTTCCCGACACCCAAGGTTGCCCTGCTCCCCACCTTTTATTTGGAGAAGGCCGACGGCACCTTGGAAGCAGCGGTGGATTCAACGCCCCTCATCCGGCGCTTCGAAGCCAGCTACGGGGGCCGGGGTACGCTGCCCACCGATCCCGCAGCGGCATTCTTGAACGATCTCGTTGAGGACTACGGCGACGAGTGGCTCACTAAGGCCATGTTTCATTACCGCTGGTATTACGACGCCGATATCGACCAAGCCGGCACGGTGTTGCCCCATTGGCGAAATATTCAGGCCGACCCAGAAAAGCTGCGCGCCCTGAAGGGTTACTTTGCCGAGCGCCAGATTAGCCGACTCTATGTGGTGGGCTCGAACGACACCACGGCGCCGGTGATCGAGGCCGCCTACGCGCGCTTCCTGACCGTGCTCGATGGGCTCATCGAAAAGCAAAAATTCGTCTTCGGCGGTCGCCCAGCTTCCGCCGACTTCGCCCTCTATGCACAGCTGACCCAGCTTGCGCGTTTTGATCCCACCCCGGCGGCCCTGTGCCTGAAGCTCGCGCCTCGGGTCTTTGCCTGGACCGATCTGGTAGAGGACCTCTCGGGCCAACCGGCTAAGGAAGAGGCCTGGACGCCCCTCGAGGAACTTGGCGCGAACCTACGGCCTCTGCTGGAGGAAATTGGTCGCACCTATGCGCCGGCCCTGCTGGCCAACGCCCAGGCCCTTGCCGCGGGGGCAGAGCAAATGGAGGCCACCATCGATGGGCAGAGGTGGGTCCAGCCCCCCTTCCCCTACCAAGCGAAGTGTCTTCAAGCGCTGCGCGCGGGCTATAGCGCACTCGACCCCGCTTCCCGAGATGCCGTGGCATCCATCTTGGCCGGCACGGGCTGCGACGCGCTCTTCACCGAGGCGCCCTAGCCGTGGGCCGCGTCCTTCCTCGCCTGGCTCTTGGCGCCTTCCTACTCGGCGCCTTGGCCATCGGCGCCTTTCAGCTGCCCGCGATGCAGGACGCGCTTTTTCAGCGCGCCCTCCGCCAAGCCATGACGGCGCCTCCGACCCTCCCCCCAGGGCTGACGGTCGTGGTGTGCGGAAGCGCCTCCCCCCTGGGAAACAGCCCAGACCACGCCCAGGCCTGCCTCGCCGTACTCACCCCGGAGCATTTCTTCCTCTTCGACGTGGGGGCGCGATCGCCCCTTCGCCTTGCCCAGGCGCGGCTGCCCCTGGGGCGCCTTACGGGGGTCTTCCTCACCCATTTCCACTCGGACCACATTGCCGGCATCCCGGACGTGAACCTGGCCTCCTGGGTGGCCGGCCGAAAGGCACCCCTAACGGTTTTTGGCGCCCGCGGCGTGGAGCGAATTACGAACGGCTTCAATGAGGCCTATGCGCTCGATCGGGGGTATCGGGTCGCCCATCATGGCGAGGCCACCTTGCCTCCCAACCTTGGGCCGCTCGTCCCCAGGGAAATTCCCCAAACGGGGGTGGTTTGGGAAGATGGGGCCCTCACTATTCGCGCCGTCGCTGTGGATCACGCGCCGGCGTCTCCAGCCCTGGGCTACCGCATCGATTACGCCGG
>RGAU01000265.1 GCA_009919975.1 Gammaproteobacteria bacterium | reverse complement strand
CGGGAGAGATGAAGATATTTGGTCTGGTAGCGCTCTCCGTGCTGCAGCACCACGTAGTTTCCGGAGGGCGCATTGCGAGTGGCCTTAACCACCTTGCCATCCCCAGCGGCAACCACGGGGGTGCCCGTGGGGGCTGCGTAGTCGATGCCCCGGTGGGGCCGCGCCGTATTCCAGAGGGGATGTTTTCGACGGAGATTGAAGTTCGAGCTGATGCGCGTGAACTGCACCGGTGCCCGAAGGAAAGCTTTGCGGAGGCTTCTGCCCTCGGGGGTGTAGTAGCTACTGTTTCCCGTAGGATCTTCGTAGCGCACGGCCTCGAAGGTCTCCCCCCGGTTTACAAAGCGCGCGGCCAGGATGGCGCCTCCCCGTCCAGCGATTGCTCCTCATAAAGCAGCTCGAAGCGATCGCCCTTGCGGATATCAAGGACGAAATCGATATCCCACTGAAAGATTTCAGCAAGGGTGAGGGCTAAGCGATCATCGAGGTTCGCCTTCTGCGCCGCTAAGAACAGCGCGTCTTCGATCACCACCTGGGCCGTTCGCTCCGTCACCGTCGGGCTGCGCAGTTCCTGCGCTGCCTCGAAGCGGGAAGCGTCCGCTGAATCTCGAGAAAAGGTGAGGGTCTCGAGGCGAGACGGTCGAAAGCGAAAGCCCAAAAGCGTGCCGTTCTCCTCCCGAAGTTCGAGCTGGTCCCCCGGGCGCAGATCCGCGAGGCGCTTGGCGAGGGTTCCCGAGGCCATGAGAGCCGCGAGGGCTCGGGCGCTGATGCCCTCTCTTTGAAAGATCCGAGCCAGCGACTCTCCGGAACGCACCGTGAGGCTCCGCCAGGGTGAGGCTTCCGGGATCGCTTCGATGGCCGTCAACGCTGCCGGAGGCGTCGCGCTGGGCGGGGAGGGTGCGGGTAGGACTTCCGGCACGGGGGCGGCAAGCTCCGTCCCTTCTTCCGGAATGGAGTGGGCCTCGGGCCATAGACCGAGGGCAAGGCCCAGGGTGAGGGCGAGGCCCGTGGCTGCCAGGGCGTGCGCCCTGGGCACGGGGCGACGCCAGGGACTGTGGGCCCCGGTGCGCCGCGCCATGGGCGCTCTGTCCTCTGCACCTTGCCTGTTCATGCCCATCCCATAGCGCCCCGTGGGCCGTTCGGCGCGAGTATAAAGAGTGCGCTGACCATTTCCCACGGGGGCATGGCGGGCCTTGTTTTTCCTGAAGGCGTCGTTCATTTTGCGCCCTCCGGAAAAGAGGACCCCCCTCATGCACGTGCTCGATGAGTTCAAATGGCGTGGTTTGGTGAACCAGAGCTCGCCCTGGGAAGCGCTTCAGACCCAGTTCGCCTCGCCGGGGCAAACGGTTTACTGCGGCTTCGATCCCACGGCGGATAGCCTTCATATCGGCAGCCTCGTACCTTTGCTCGCCCTCCGCCGCTTTCAGCTTGCGGGACATCGTCCCATTGCCCTGGTGGGGGGGGCGACGGGGCTTATCGGGGACCCAAGCTTCAAGGCCAATGAGCGCAGCTTGAACGAGACTGACGTGGTGGCCGGCTGGGTGGATTCGCTTCGAGACCAGATGAGTCGCTTTATTGATCTCGAGGGGGGCGCCGGGCTCCTGGTGAATAACCTGGATTGGACCCGGGAGCTCGATGTGATTGCCTTCCTTCGGGATGTGGGCAAGCACTTTTCCGTTAACGAGATGATCCGAAAGGAATCGGTGCGGTCCCGCATTGACCGGGAAGGCGCAGGGATCTCCTTTACGGAATTCAGCTACATGCTGCTCCAGTCCTACGATTACGTGGCCCTCGCGGAGCGCTATGACTGCGCTTTGCAGCTAGGAGGGTCCGATCAGTGGGGGAATATCACGGCGGGTATGGATTTGACCCGCCGCATGCTCGGGCGCTCGGTGCATGCGCTGACCTTGCCCCTGGTGACCCGCTCCGATGGCGGGAAGTTCGGCAAGACGGAGAGTGGCACGATCTGGCTAGACGGCAAAAAAACCTCACCCTACAGTTTCTATCAGTTTTGGATTAACTGTGCGGACGCCGACGTCCCGACCTACCTGCGCTACTTCACCTTCCTGGAGAAGGGCGCAATCGAGGGCTGCCTGGCGGAAAGCGCGGCCGACCCCTCAAGGCGCATCGCCCAGCAGTGTCTGGCGCGGGAAGTGACCACCCTGGTCCATGGCACCGAGGGCTGCGCCGCGGCGGAGCGCATCACCACGGCACTGTTTTCCGGATCCATTGAGGCGCTCGGTGAAGAGGATCTCAGTCAGCTGGCCCTCGATGGCATGCCGGCGACGACCTTTGCGGAGGGTGAGGTCATGATGGGCCGCGTGCTAACGGAGCTCGGGCTTGCGTCCTCCAACTCCCAGGCCATGCAGCTCATCAAAAGTGGAGGAGTATCGGTCAACGGCGTCGCCGTGACCGACGCCAAGGCCACCTTAAGCACCTTCCCGTGCTTCGTTCCGGGGCACTTTTTGCTTCGTCGAGGCAAGCGACAGTGGGCGCTGGCGCGCCTAGAGCGCCCTTAAAAGCTTAAGAATCATGGCCTTACCTTTTTGTCAGAAATTTGAAAAATAACCCTTGCGGGGGCTTCGGCCCTCTGTATAATGCGCAGCCCTGGTCGGCGGCACTGCTTAGAGGCGGTGCCAAGAACCCCTGAAGTTTGAGGG
>RGAU01000264.1 GCA_009919975.1 Gammaproteobacteria bacterium | reverse complement strand
ATGCGCATCATGGTTTCGAGGCCCGCCACCTGCAGGAACGGGGTGAGGAGCCAGCCCGATAGGGTAAAGCCAAAGCCGTAGGACGGCGTCAGGGTGGTCGGGCCCAGGTCTAGGCGGCCGTAGATGTACATCTTCTTCTGCTGGTTCGAGCCGTAGCGGGAGAATTCCGTCATCTTGCTCACGGCCACCTGCTCCATGGCCTTGAAGCAGGCATCGGTGTTCAGGCCGCCGCCGATGGGGTCGAAGCCGCAGAAGGCGTCCGTGGCGTCGATGGCCGTGCGCAGCTGATCCATGAAATCCGCATCGGAAGAGTTCACCACCCACTCGGCGCCGAGGCCTTTCAGCAGGTCCACCTGCGCTTGGCTACGCACAATGTTGACCAGCGGGAGGCCGTCTTCCTGGCAAATCTTCACCAGCATCTGGCCGAGGTTGGAGGCTGCGGCCAGGTGGATGATGCCCTTGTGGCCTTCCATGCGCGCCGTTTCCGCAAAGCCCAGGGCCGTCATGGGGTTCACGAAGGCAGAGGCGCCATCCTCGGAGGAGACGTCCCCCAGGGGCAGGCACATGCCGGCATCGGCGATCGCGTACTGGGAATAGGCGCTACCGGGCACGCAGGCCACGCGCTGGCCCAGGAGGGCCTGGGCGCCTTCGCCCGCGGCCACCACCACGCCGGCGCCTTCATTGCCCGCGGGCAGGCGCTGGCCGTGCCGGGCTTTCTGGGCGCTGTAGAAGGGCTCGGGCATATCGGCGACGAACTTGCCCGGCGTGTACTCGGCGTTCTCCAGATCAGCGCTGCTCGTGAGGATGGCGAGGTCCGAGGGGTTGATGGGCGCCGCTTCCATTTGCACCAGCACCTGGTTGCCCGTGGGCTGGGGGAATTCCCGCTCCACGATCTCGACGGTCAGCTTGCCGTCGGCGAGGGTGGTGAAAAGCTGCTTTCCGGTGGTCATGGTGGTCGCTCCGTAGCTAGGGCAGTGAGAATGGCCCCGAGCATACCCTGAGCCCCGCTCAAAGCGAATTGAGGCGCCCTCAGTGGGGGCGTGCGCCGCCTTCGGGTACACTACGCCGCAAATTTGTTGGCGTGCCGAGGCCCTCCCCATGACCGATGCAACGATTGCTGCCTTTGATCCCGAATTGTCCGCGGCCATGGTGGCCGAGGCCGAGCGCCAGGAGGCGCATATCGAGCTGATCGCCTCGGAGAACTACACGTCTCCCCGGGTGCTGGAAGCCCAGGGCAGCGTGCTGACGAACAAGTATGCGGAAGGCTATCCGGGCAAGCGCTACTACGGCGGTTGTGAGCACGTGGACGAAGTGGAACGCCTCGCCATCGAGCGCGCCAAGGCCCTCTTCGGCGCGGCCTATGCCAACGTTCAGCCCCACTCCGGCTCCCAAGCCAACGCTGCCGTGTTCCTCGCCCTGCTCCAGCCCGGCGATACGGTGCTGGGCATGAGCCTCGATGCCGGCGGTCACCTCACCCATGGGGCGGCGCCGAACTTTTCCGGCAAGACCTACCATGCGGTGCAGTACGGCATCGATCCGGAAACGGGCCTTCTGGATTACGACGCCATCCGCGCCCTGGCCCTCGAGCACAAGCCGAAGCTGCTCATCGGCGGCTTCAGCGCCTACTCGCGCATCGTGGACTGGGCCAAGCTCCGGGAAATCGCCGACGAAGTGGGCGCCTGGTTCCTGGTGGACATGGCGCACGTGTCGGGCCTCGTGGCCGCGGGGGTCTATCCGAGCCCCGTGCCCCACGCCCACGTGGTCACCTCCACCACCCACAAGACCCTCGCCGGGCCCCGCTCCGGCATTATCCTCGCCTGCGACGACGAAGCGCTGCACAAAAAGCTGAACTCCGCCGCTTCAAGGAAGCCATGGAGCCGAGCTTCAAGGCCTACCAGGCCCAGGTGGTGAAGAACGCCCAGGCTATGGCAGACACCTTCCTGGCCCGGGGCTACAAGGTGGTGTCCGGCGGCACGGAGAACCACCTTTTCCTCCTTGATTTGATCGATAAGGACGTCACCGGCAAGGCCGCCGATGCGGCCCTCGGCGAAGCGCACATTACGGTGAATAAGAACGCCGTGCCGAACGACCCCCGCTCCCCCTTCGTTACCTCCGGCCTGCGCATTGGCAGCCCTGCGGTGACGCGCCGGGGCTTCACGGAGGCGGACTGCCAGGCTCTCACGGGCTGGATGTGCGACATCATCGACGTGCTGGCCGCGAAGGAAGATCCCGCCGCCATCATTGCCGAAGTAAAGGGTAAGGTGGCCGCCCTCTGCGCCCGCCATCCCGTTTATCAAGCCACCGCCCAGGCGGCGGCGGTCGCCTAGGCCCCGGCCATGCACTGTCCCTTCTGTCGGGAAATCGACACCAAGGTCATCGACTCGCGCCTCGTGGCCGGCGGTGACCAGGTGCGCCGGCGCCGGGAGTGCATCACCTGTGGCGAGCGTTTCACCACCTTCGAGTCCGCGGAGCTGGTCATGCCCCGCATCGTGAAGCGCGATGGCACCCGGGAGCCCTTCAATGAAGACAAGCTCCGGGCGGGCATGCTTCGGGCCCTGGAAAAGCGCCCCGTGGGCATGGATGCCATCGAAGCGTCCCTTAATGAGCTCAAGTTCGCGTTGCGCCTGCGCGGGGAGCGGGAAGTCGCCGCTCAGGAGCTT
>RGAU01000263.1 GCA_009919975.1 Gammaproteobacteria bacterium | reverse complement strand
CGCTACGGCGTCAAACTCTTCGAACGGGTGGGCCGGCGCACCGTACCCACGGCCTACGGAGCCGTGCTGGTTGAAGCGGCCCGCCAGTCTCTCGAGGCCATGTCCGCGGCCAATCATGAAATCGAGCTGATGCAATCCGTGGAAAGCGGTCGCCTATGCATTGGGGCCGATCCGGCTATTAGCCAGGCCATGCTGGGCACGGCCCTTACCCTAGCGGGACGGGCTCACCCAGGGTTTACCTTCGTGGTGAAGACGGTCCCGACGAGCAGGCGGACCATCCCGACCTCGCCTTTGATCGCTATCCCTTTCCCTACCCCGTGGCCCTCTGCCGAACGAATCATCCGGCCCTTGAGCGACACCGGGACGGTCTATCCCTTAAGGAACTGGCCGCCTACCGGATCATTGGCATGGACCTTCCGAAGAGTTTCCATGCGCCCTTTCAACCGGTCGCCAAGGCGCTCGATGCACTTGATCTCTCCCCTGGGGAAACCAAGAACCAATACGTTGTTGCCCAGGACCCACACCTCATTCTCTCCCTGCTTTTTATGGAGGAGGTGATCGCCCTGGTCCCCGCAACCCTGGGGTCCTACTTCGTACGCGATGGAGAGCTCGCCATCCTTCCCGTGAAGGAGCTCAAGAGCAGCAAGCATCTCCCCGCTTGCGTGGCCTGGCGGGAGGAGCGCAGCCCCTCCCCCGCCGCAGAGGTGCTTCGAAGCACCATTGCGGAAGCCTTTAAGGGCCTGAACGCCGGTGGGGCCGACCCCTGGGGCGATGTCTTTCCGAGACCCTCCCGGCTTCCGGCCTCGGGGCGCCCCGGCAATTAGTCGCAACTTTCGATTATCAAGCCTTCCTAGCCTGAGCCTCGTGGTCAGGATTAATTCCCAGGAGACCCCATGGCATCGGAAAGTCAGCTTAGGCACATCGTGACCCTTACGGATCTGGCGAGCTATCGCCAGGCCGCTGAGATGCTTGGGGTAACCCATTCCGCCCTCTCCCAAACCGTTTCCCGCCTCGAGGCCCGCTACGGCGTCAAACTCTTCGAGCGGGTGGGCCGACGCACCGTGCCCACGACCTACGGTGAGGTGTTGGTCGCCGCGGCGCGCCGTTCCCTCGACGCCTTGCGGGCCGCCAATCATGAAATCGAACTGATGCAGTCCGTGGAAAGCGGCAAGCTGGTCATTGGCGCCGATCAAACCATCGCCCAGGCCGTGCTCGGCCAAGCGCTCGCCATGGTCGCGAAAGCGCATCCAGGCTTTCGCTTCACCGTGCGGAACGTGTCCTGGCGGGATCGGGATGAGGCCCTACGTTCTCACCGCATTGATCTGTGGCTGGGTCCCGACGAACAGCGTGATCACGATGACCTGGCCTTCGAGCGCTACCCCTTCCCCTACCCCATCGCGGTGTGCCGGGCCGATCACCCCGCCGTGGATGCCAAACCCGAGTCCCTTCTCGATCTTGCGCCCTACCGGGTGGTGGGGGGCGATCTTCCCGACAGCTACCATGCGCCCTTTGCAGCGCTGGAGGCGGCCCTGGGGCTGACCCCAGAACAATCCCGGGAAGGCTACGTCACCTCGGAGAACATGCAGCTCGTCACGAACCTCGTGTTCACCGCCGAAGTTATCGCCATCATCCCTGCCATGCAGGCCAGCTATTTTCTGAAGGTGGGGGAAATCGTCCAGCTCCCGATCAAGGAGCTTCAAAGCTCGAAGCGCCTCCCCGCGTGCGTGGCCTGGCGGGCCGATCGCAGCGCTGCCCCCGCGGCCGAGGTGCTTCGCGCCGCGCTTCGCGAGTGCTTCAAACGGATCAATGAAGAGAAGCAACCGTGGCAAGGGCTCTATGATCGCCCGAGCCAACGGGCCGCGGCGAAGCAGGCCCAGGCGTCGGCCTAACCCGCGAGCAGCGCCGCCTCCGCCGCCTCCACCTCGCGCTGGGGCCCGAGCAGCAATAGCACATCCCCTGGCTCCAGAGGCCCTGCGGACTCCAGATCCAGCAGGGCCTCCCCCCGCCGCACCTGTTCTAGGGTCACCTTCCTGAGCCCCTGGGGCAGGGCCTGCGCCGCGGGATGACCCAGCACCGCCGCCCCCTCCGGGAGCACCACGGGGTGAAGCACCTCGGGATAGAGGCTGTGCCGCTCCCCAGCGATCACGCCGTGTAACAGGTGATAGCGGTCCGCCCGCACCCGATCCAGGGCTGCTTCCGTATCGGCCCGATCGTGGCGCAATAGGGCCATGACAGAGCATGAGGGACGATTCAAAGGTCTCCGGGACCACCTCCGTGGCGCCCGCGGCGAGGAAGGCTTCCATGTGCCGGTCGTCCCGGCTCCGGACCAGGATGGGCACGGTAGGATTCAGCTCCCGGGCGCTCGTCAGCGCCCGGAGTGCGCCCTGCCAATCATCGATGCACACCACCACGAGGCTCGCGCTTTCGAGCCCCAGGCCGCGCTGAAGCTCGGCGCGGGCCGCATCCCCAAAGCGGATCGGTACCCCAGCCAGCGCCGCCTCATTCACTCGCGCCGGGTCCGAATCCAAGGCGCCATAGGGCACCCCCGTTTCCTCCAGCATGCGCCCAATCACCTGTCCTACCCGGCCATAGCCGAGGATGAGGACGCGCCCAGGTGCCGCGGGCAGGGGCTCGCTGAGGGTGGCCAGGGGGACGGTCTCCCCGGCGCC
>RGAU01000262.1 GCA_009919975.1 Gammaproteobacteria bacterium | reverse complement strand
GCGGCTGGGCCTACGATGCCGACCAGAAGGCCCTTCGGACCACCTATGGTAGCACCCTGGCCGAGCAACTCGCTGCCAGCGCCATCGACCCGCTTCTAGCGAATGAAGCGCTGCGGCTCACGTCCCTCACCCAGGAAATGAGCCACCTTTCCGGCGTCGCCTGGGCTGCCCTGTATGATCTGGACGGGCGGCGCCTCGCCGGCGGCGAGGGTGCGCCGGCGCAGGCCCCCAAGGCCGACGGGGCCACCCGCTTTCAGCAGCCGCTGAGTTTTGGGCGCGAGGCCCTCGGCAAGGCCGTGGTCGCCCTCCCCACCCTCAGCACCGAGCGCCAGGGCCCGACCGCTACCCTCGCCGTGGCCACGGGACTCATTGTGCTGCTCACCATCCTCAGCGGCCTGCTGGGTCAACGGGTGGAACGGCGGCTGCAGCAGCTTCGTCAGCGCCTCGAGGCAAAGCTTGGACGTACGGTCTCCCCCGCGGATCCGCTGCAAGCCCTTATCCAGCTGATCGATCCTCCCCAGCAGATCGTGCGCGCTCCCGCGCCAGGGAAGCCCCCGGAGACCGGAACGCTGGAGGGAGACGAGGAGGGCGTTGGGGAGGAGCGGCAGGATCAGGCCTACCTGCTAGTGATCAATCTCTTCAATCAAAGCCAGCTAAGTCCCCAGGTCCGGCAGACCCTGCTCGCCCAGCTGGGCCAGGCCCTCGATAGCCAGCTCGTGGGCAAGACGGGGCGCCGGGGCTTCCTAGCCGGCACGGGGATGGTGGTTCTGCTACCGCAAAGTTCCAGCAGCCTCGACCCGGCCCTCGAGGCCATCGAACGCAGCTTGGCCTTGCAGCGGGCCGCGCAGGCGGCCCTGGCGGACGGGGCCATCCCCGCCGAGCTGCGCTTTGGCCTCGAACGCCTGGGCGACGAGCATGCGGCGACCGCCAATCCCGAGACCCTGCTGACCACGGCAAGCGAGGCGGTCTATCGCACCATCACCCTCGCGGCCCTGGCCCGGGCGGGCAGCTTGGTGATTGGGGATGCGGTCATGCGCACCGTCGACAAGGTCCGGGGGCTCGAAGCCGAGCCCGTAGCGGCTAGCGCCCTAGCCGCCCTGGGCGCCCAGGACCCCGCTTGGCGCGTCGCCGACCGCCCCCCGCCGGGGCCCCTCCTAGCCGACGCGGACAAGGAAGGCGACAAAGAGCCTGGAGACGGAACGCCCTAAACGCGCTCGATCCGGTCCACCCGCTGGAACCCCCGGGGGAGACGTTGCCCCCGGCGGGCCCGCTCACCGCGATAGGCATCGAGGTCGCTGGTCTTCATATTGAGGTAGCGCGCCCCCGCGTGGACACGAAGGACCCCATCGGCCGGTAGCGCGACCACCCCGCGAAGCACTTCCTCCCCGCTCACAACGCTGGCCTTGGGAATGCTCAAAATCTTATTGCCCTTGCCCCGGGCCAGCGCCGGCAGTTCGGAAACGGGGAACACAAGCATGCGCCCGGCGCTCGACACCGCCACCAGAAGATTAGATTCCGGATCCTCCACCCGCTGCGGCGGCAGCACCAAGGCGCCCTGCGGGAGGGTGAGGACGGCTTTCCCAGCCTTTTGCTTCCCAACCAAATCTCCAAGACGGCAGAGGAACCCATAGCCTGCGCTCGAGGCCATGAGCACCGTACTGTCCGGGGGTCCCATCATGACCCCCGCAAAGCTGGCGCCGGAGGGGACCGTCAAGCGTCCCGTGAGGGGCTCCCCTTGGCTCCGGGCGCTCGGCAGCCCATGGGCCGGGAGGGTGTAGGCGCGCCCCGTGGAATCGAAGAAGACCAGAGGTTCGTTACTTTTCCCCCGAGCCATATGGGCGAACTGATCGCCGCTGCGATAGGCGAGCTCCCGGGGATCGAGCTCGTGTCCCTTGGCAGCCCGCACCCAGCCCATCTCGGACACGATGACCGTAATGGGCTCGGAGGACAGGCGCTCTTCCTCGGTGAAGGCCCGCGCTTCCTCAGCCGCGACCAGCGGCGACCGACGGTCATCGCCATAGCGCTCCGCCGCCTCCGCCAGCTCCTTACCCAGGAGCGTACGCAGTCGCCGGGGGGACCCCAGGGTTTTCCCGAGATCGTCCTGCTCGGCCAAGAGGGCCTTTTGCTCACCCTCAATGCGAAGCTGCTCAAGGCGCGCTAACTGCCGCAGCCGCAGCTCCAGGATGGCATTGGCCTGGGCTTCCGTGAGGGAGAAGCGAGCCATGAGCGCCGCCTTCGGCGCCTCCGCCTCGCGGACAATTTTGATGACCTCGTCGACATTGAGATAGGCCACGAGCAGCGCGTCGAGCACATGGAGCCGTTCGGCGATGCGATCGAAGCGATGCTGAAGCCGGCGTCGCACCGTGGTTTCCCGGAAGGTCAGCCACTCCGCCAGCAGGGCCTTCAGGCCCCGCACCCCGGGCCGACCGTCGAGGCCCAGGACATTCATGTTGACCCGGTAGCTCCGCTCTAAGTCCGTGGTGGCGAAGAGATGGCTCATGAGCCGGTCCGTGTCGATGCGCTTGCTCTTTGGCACCAGAACGAGCCGGAGCGGGTTCTCGTGATCGGATTCATCCCGCAGATCCACGAGCATGGGCAGTTTCTTCGCCGTCATCTGCTGCGCAATCTGCTCCAGCACCCGGGCCGGAGAGCTCTGCTGGGGCAGAGCG
>RGAU01000261.1 GCA_009919975.1 Gammaproteobacteria bacterium | reverse complement strand
AGGCGCTCCGAAAGCTCGTCTCCCAGGGACACCAGCTCCGCGAAGGCCTCGGCCAACTGCTTACCCTGCGCCCGCCAGGCCTCCCCCACATCCCCGTGGGGAAAGCGGTGCGCCGGCACCTGGCCCCGGCGAAGGCCCGGCGCCCCGTCTTCTAGGGCCTCGAGCTGCTCCGCGAGGGTGAGGGTGGCGCTCAAGGTTTCCCGAAGCGGCGCCCCCAGCTGGGCTAGGCGCTGGGCCGCGGCGACCCAGGCCGGTGCCCGGCCCAGGCGCTGGGCCAGCGTGCCCACGAGGCGCTCGAAGGCGTCGAGGGTTTGCTGGCTCCCAAGGATGCGCGTGAAGCGGCGCAAATGCCCGAGGGCCTTATCGGAGAGGTGGTGGCCTTCGTCGAAGACATAGATCGTCTCCTCCGGCGTCGGCAATACCACACCGCCCCCGAGGGCCAAATCCGCGAGGATCAGGTCATGGTTGGCGACGATGACGTCCGCCCGCTGCACCGCCTCCCGAGCCTTGAAGTAGGGGCAGTCGCGAAAGAAGGTGCAGCGGCTACCGGTACAGCCGCGATGATCGGTGGTCACGGAGGCCCAGCGGTCGTCGTCGATGGCTTCTCCGTAGCGCTCCCGGTCCCCGTCCCACCGCCCTCCTTCCAGGGCGCCCTGCATGGCCTGATAGAGGGGCCGGGCAGCGAGGCTCGGGGGCGGGCCGAAGAGGTCGCTGGCCAGGGCCGTGCTGTCTTCCGAAAGGATGCGATCGAGGCGCGCCAGGCAGGCATAGCGGCCCCGGCCCTTGGCCAGGGCGTAGGTAAATTTCAGCCCCGCAGCCCGTTGCAGGTCGGGCAAATCCCGTTCCACCAGCTGGTCCTGCAGGGCGACGGTGGCCGTGGAGATGACCAGGGTCAGGCCCCGGGCCTGGGCCAGGGGAATGGCCGCGAGCCCGTAGGCGAGGGTTTTCCCTGTCCCCGTGCCGGCTTCCGCCACGACCACGTGGGGCGGACCGGGCTCCCGGACCCCAAGCTCATCCACCGTGAGGGCCCCTCGCCGCGGCGTGAAGCCCCGGGCCGCTAGCCACGCGCGATAGGCCCCCTGGATCTGCTCGCGGAGCGCGGGGCTTAGGGTGGCGTCTTGGGGGGAAGCGGTGGTCATGGGCCGAGTATACCGGGCCATGCAAGAAAAACCCTTCGGTGCTAGCCTTGCCGGCGGTTGCGATTCCTCGCAAGGAGAAGCCCCATGCGTTCGATGCCACGGCGCCTCATTGGTGCCCTGCTGGTCCTTTGGCCCCTGCTTTCCTCGGCGGAGGAGACGCCCCTCCCGCCCTTTAAGTTGCCCCCGGACTTCGTGCTCGAGGTGGTGAGTGACGATCTGCCCAATGCCCGCCAGCTGGCCCTCGGGCCCGAGGGCACGCTCTTCGCCGGCACGCGACGCGATGGGCGGGTCTGGGCCCTTCGCGATGGGGTGCGCTACACCCTGGCCGAGGGGCTCACGCTCCCCAGCGGCGTCGCGGTACACGACGGCGATCTCTACATTGCGGCGGTGTCCCACCTCTATCGCCTGAAGGGCATCGAGGACGCCCTCACCGCGCCCCCGGCCCTGGAAGTGATTACCGATGCCCTGCCCACGGATAAGCACCACGGGTGGAAGCACATCGAGTTCGACAGCGACGGCCAGCTCCTGATCCCCGTAGGCGCCCCCTGCAACATCTGCGACCCCGAGCCCCCCTACGCCAGCCTGCTGCGCATGGACCGGAACAGCGGCGCCTATGAGGTGATTGCCCAGGGCATCCGCAACACCGTGGGCTTCGATTTCGAGCCGGGTACCGGCGCCCTGTGGTTCTCCGACAACGGCCGGGACATGCTTGGGGATGAAATCCCCCCGGAGGAGCTGAATCGTCTAGACGCCCCCGGGGCCCACTTTGGCTACCCCTACGTCCACGGCGGCGCCGTCCTCGATCCGGAATTTGGAGAGGGTCATCAGCTGGAAGACTACGCTGCCCCGGAAGCTCGGCTTCCGGCCCACAGCGCGCCCCTAGGGCTCGCCTTCTACACGGGTAGCGCCTTCCCCGAGCGCTATCGGGGCGCCCTTTTCTTTGCCGAGCATGGCTCCTGGAACCGGAGCCAAAAAGTGGGTTACAAGGTTTCCGTGGCCTTCCTTGAGGCCGGCAAGGTTCAACGCATCGAGCCCTTCCTCACGGGCTTCCTCGACGGCGAGACTACCCTAGGCCGCCCCGTGGATGTCCTTGTAGAACCGAGCGGCGCGCTCCTCGTCTCCGACGATCACCGCGGCGCCGTCTATCGCATTCGTTACGCCGGCCCCTCGGCCACCCCGACCGTTGCTAGGAGCACGCCATGAGCGACCTCAGTATCCTTTTCGAGCCCGTGAAGCTCGGCCCCATCACGCTGCCCAACCGCTGGGCCATGGCGCCCATGACTCGGCAGTTCAGCCCGAACCGCACGCCCACGGAGGACGTGGCGCGCTACTACCAGCGCCGGGCGGAGGGGGGCACGGGGCTCATCATCACGGAAGGCACGACGCTGCGGGACCTCGCCTCCAGCGGCAGCGACGCCATTCCCGCTATCAGCGGCGAGGTCCCCGTGGCCGGCTGGGCCAAGGTCGTGGAAGCCGTGCACGCCGCGGGCAGCAAGATCTTCCCGCAGATCTGGCACATGGGCGTCATGCGCGATGCCGAGGCCTCTGGCCATCCGGAGGT
>RGAU01000027.1 GCA_009919975.1 Gammaproteobacteria bacterium | reverse complement strand
AGGACTGACCGGCAGCGCAAACCCCAGCTGCGCCCCATCCAAGGTGAGAATGGCGTGGCCCAGCACGAGCACCACCGCACCGTAGTAGACGGCCCGCCGAGCACCCAGGGCTTGATCGGCCAGCGCGCCACCGAGCACGGGGAGGGCATAGAGCAAGGCCAGGTAGGCCCCATAAAGGCGAAGCGCATCGCCGTCGGAAAAGTCTGCGGCGCGCGTCAGGTAAAGGACCAGGATGGCGCGCATGCCGTAATAGGAGAAGCGCTCCCAGAGCTCGGCCAGAATCAGAAAGAGGAGGGCGCGGCCCCGATGGGGGACCGCCGCAGGGACGGCGCCGAAGGCGCTCATGGCTGCACACCTCGGGCCCTAGCCCCCCCGGACTGCCGAAGGCGGTCGAAGGCCGAAGGCTCAAGCCCTGCCTCAATAAAGCTGGAGATCTGCCGAGCGCAGCCCTCCGGACCCTCGGCGCCCGTATCAACTTCAAGGTCGTATACGCCGTGAGCATGCACCGCATCGAAATGGGAATAGGCCGTGCCGGGGAAGCGGCCGGGGCGCGCGTCCTCCCGAGCCTGGACCACCTCGAGGGGCGCCCGTACCGCCACAAAAAGCACCCAGAGCCCCTCCAAAGCCGCCAGGTAATCCTCGAGGATGCTGGGCTCGAGGCACAGGTCATCAACCACCACATCGTTTCCTGCGAGGGCGAAGGCGCGAATCGCTCGGTGCATACCGGCCAGCATGCGCTGTCCTACATCGCCGAAGCGCACCTCCGTCACGCGGCGTTCGCCCCGGGTGACGGGGACCACGTTGAGGCCTCGGGCGCCGGGGCAGCCCTCCGGGGAGTTCAGGCCCCGATAGGCGGGTGGCATGCCATCGCGAAACTGATCCAGGGCCAAATGGAACCAGGGCTCCTGGCGCTGATCTTGGAAAGCGCGGGCAAGGGTCGTTTTCCCAGCGCTTGAAGCGCCATTGAGCAACACGATACGGCCAGGGGTCATGAGTTCCTCCCATCCAGGAACGCGCGAAGGTAGGCGAGGGCGCTCTGGGATGCAAGGGCGAGCCAGCTCCAGGCAAAGCCCTAGGAAAGATGCGTGTACACTTCACGCCTTAGGCCCAGCGGCAGGAGCTTCCCATGCAGGCAATTCTTGGCCTCGTGGCCCTATTAGGGCTCGCCTGGCTCGTTTCCGAACAGCGTAGCCGGGTGTCCTGGCGCCTTATCGCCATGGGCATGCTTTTCCAAGCCGTCATAGCCCTGGCCCTGGTGAAGATCGCACCGCTTCGGGAGGGGCTCCTAAGCCTCAACGCCGTGGTGGCGCTCCTGGAGGAGGCGAGCCTTGCCGGCGCCCAGTTCCTCTTTGCCTACCTGAGCGGTGGCCCCACGCCTTTTACCGTAACCGCCCCGGAAAATGGCACGGTGCTCGCGTTTCGCGTGGTCCCGCAAATTCTGCTCTTCACCGTCCTTGCGGGCCTGGGCTGGCACTGGCGCATCCTGCCCTTGCTGGTGAGTGGCTTCAGCCGCCTGCTACGCAAGACCCTCAAGGTCGGAGGCGCCGTGGGTCTCGGCGCTGCGGTGTCCATTTTTGTGGGGATGGTGGAAGCGCCCCTGGCAATCCGCCCCATGCTGCCGCGCCTTAGCCGAGGGGAGCTCTTTATTGTGCTGACCTGCGGCATGGCCACGGTCGCGGGCACTATGATGATTCTCTATGCGACGGTGCTCGAGCCCGTGGTCCCCGGGGCCCTTGGCCATATCCTTGCGGCCTCGGTAATGAGCGTTCCCGCTGCCATCGTCATGGCCCACATCATGGTGCCCTCGCAACGCACCCATGGTTAGCTACGGCTCTACCATGGATGCCATTACCCAAAGCACCCTCGATGGGCTGCGCCTAGCCGCTGCGGTAGTGGCCATGCTCGTGGTGTTTCTATCCCTAACGGCCCTGGCCAATAGCCTGCTGAGCCTCGGTCCGGAGTTCGCTGGGGCCCCCCTGACCCTCGAACGCCTCCTCGGTTGGCTTCTAGCGCCCCTGGCCTGGGCCATCGGCGTCCCCTGGAGCGAGGCCGGCGCCGCCGGGGCCCTCCTAGGCAGCAAGATTATCCTCAATGAGTTCGTGGCCTACCTGCAGCTCACGGGCCTCGGGGACGGGACCCTAAGCGAGCGCAGTACGATCATCATGACCTACGCCCTTTGCGGCTTCGCGAACCTTGGCTCCCTTGGCATCATGATTGGGGGCCTTTTGGGCATGTGCCCGGAGCGGCGAGAGGACATCCTGGCCCTCGCGCCGAAAACCCTCATCTCTGGGAACCTGGCAACCCTAAGCACCGGGGCCATGATGGGCCTCGTGTCCGGTCTCTAAATCGGAGGCAAAAAAAAGCGCGCCGAAGGGCGCGCTTTTTTTATCCCGGGAGGCCTATTCGGCCATGTTCCCGAGCTTCACATCATAAACCCCCGCCTGCCGCGCCGAGTCCATGATGTGGATGAGGGCGCCGGTGGAGGAATCCGCGTGGGGAACCACAACCACCGGAGCTTCTGGGTTCTCTGCGTGGAGCCGCTCGATGTTAGCCCGCACGGAGCGCCAGTCGACGTCACGCTGAGCGATGATGATGCGATCCCGGTTCGAAATCTTCACCACGATGCTCTGCTTGTCCGGGTCCGGAGGCGGCGGCGTTTTGTTCGGATCGGGAGAGTTCAGATCCAGGCCCACTTCCTTAATGAAGGTCGCGGTCACAATAAAAAAGATGAGCATGATGAAAACGACGTCCAGCATGGGCGTCAAATCGATCGAGCTTTCGTCATCCTCTTGCGGGGCTCCAAGCCGACGTCGCACGAATAAATTCTCCTATTGCTTTGACCCTGGGCCGCCGTAGCGGTTTTTAGTCCCTTCCCAAGGCTCTGGAGTGTACACGGGGCAGCTAACTTCACAACCCTTAGGCCCGGGAAAAGTGCGCGCCTAAAAAGCTCAGCACCGCAGCATTGAAGGCCTTGGGCTGATCCAAATTGGCCGCATGGCCGGCCCCAGGCACCACCACCTGAGACGCGCCGGGGATCTTCCTTGCCATGTACTCCGCAGCGCCGAGATAAGGCTTATCCTCAGCCCCCACCAGCACCAGCGTGGGCACGGCGATCGAGTCCAGACCCAGCATCACCCGGGCGTTTACCTGCGCGAGCATGCCGCGAGCTGCGTTGGCAAGGCCCAGGGCTGAACGATGGGCCGCCCCTTCCGTTTCTGGCCCCTTAGGCGCAGCCTCGAGGCCCCGGCTTTCGTATTTTTCCGCCTGGCGCCGGGCGAAGCCATTCCATTTCTCCCGCGCCTCATCCTGCTTGTACCCCGGACCCGTATCAAAGAGCAGGAGCCCGTCGACGCGCTCCGGGTGGGAAAGGGCAAAAGCCAGGGACATATAGCCCCCGAGGGAGAGCCCGCCAACGAGCGCCGTGGCCGCCCCTTCCGCATCGAGGATGGCGGCCATATCCGCCACCGTTTCCGCCTCGCTGTAGGCGGCGGGATCCTCTGGGCTATCGCTGCGGGCGTGGCCACGCAACTCCCACAAAATGAGGCGGTGGTTCGCGCTCAGCGCCTCACGCTGGGGCGCCCACATGGCCGCCGAGGCCCCAAAGCCATGACTCAGAAGCAGCGTAGGGCCAGAGCCCAGCACCTCATAGAAGAGCGTAACCCCGTTGCGCGTTAGAGACTTCTCCATGCTAGGCCTCCCCGCCGAAGTTCAAGGCTAGCCCGGGGGCATCCCAGGGCACGCTGACCAACCGCCCCGTGGAAGATAGGGTCAGGAACGCGGTCCGCAGGTCTGGGCCACCGAAGCAGATGTTGGTGGTGAGAATATCGTCGAAGCGGCGAAGCTCCGCCGTATTCGCTACCGGATCGATGACCGTGATCCCCCCCTGAATCAAGGTGGCCACGCATACCCGCCCCAGGCTGTCCACGGCAAGGGAGTCATAGAGTAGGTAGCCCGGGGGCGCGGGCAGAAGGCGCCCTCCGTCGGGGCGGTCCCGGCGCTCTGCGGCGAGCGCGCCGGGGCCGGCCAGGCGCCATTCCCAAACCCGTCCGGTCAAGGTTTCCGCGACATAGAGGGCGTCCTCCGCCGGGGACAGGCCGATGCCATTCGGCCCCTCCAGGGGGAAGATGACTTGCTTGATCTCGCTGCCATCGGCCCGGGCGTAAAACACCCCGGTACGGTCCCGGTCCTGGGGGCGATTCTTGCCGTGATCGGTGAACCAGAAGCCGCCGGTGCGATCGAACACAAGATCGTTTGGCCCGCAGAGCGGGCGACCCTCGCAGGCATCATAGAGAACGGTGAGTGCCCCCGTGGTGAGATCGAGGCGCTCGATGCGGCCACCGCTGTAGTCGGCGGGCTGGTCCCCGGGATAGAGCCGTCCGTCCCGTTCATGCCACTCAAAGCCGCCGTTATTACAGATATAGAGGGCCCCATCGGGGCCCAGCGCCGCACCATTGGGGCCCCCGCCCGGGGTCGCTACGATGCGCTGCGTGCCATCGGGGGCCACCTCCGTGATCGTGCCTCGGGCAATCTCCACCAGCAGCACTCGCCCATCGGGCAGGGCTACGGGGCCCTCGGGAAAGCGAAGGCCCTCCGTAACGAGGGTGCTTTCCCCCCAGCTGTTCCGTACTTCCATCGATGATCTCCCCCTCAATAAAACCTTTTCACCCTACCCCTAGGAGGTAGGCTCCGCTGCGGCCTCCGGGGCCACCAGACCAATCCCCAGGAGGGCCCAAAGCATCGCAACGCCAAAGGACGCCATATTGAAAAAGCAAAATGGCAGGTAGGCCAGGGTGCCCACCCCCAGGGTGGCCGCCATGTAAGCCCCGCAGGTATTCCAGGGCACGAGCACGGAGGTGAGCGTGCCCCCGTCCTCAAGATTCCGAGAGAGATTCAGGCGGTGCACCCCGCGCCGGGCGTAGGCCCCCTGGAACAGGCGTCCGGGAATGGAAACCCCCATGTACTGATCTGCAGCCAAAATGTTGGTCACCAGGGCCGTCACGAGGGTGGATAGCTGAAGGCTCGCGACCCCGCGAACCAGGGACAGAATGGCAGACACGAGGCGCGCCAAGGCTCCGGTGGCCTCCATCACCCCAGCGAAGACCATGGCGCAGAGGATGAGCCACACCGTATTGAGCATGCTCGCCATGCCCCCCCTCGTGAGGAGGCTGGCAACGCTTTCCACACTGCTTTGGCTTTCAAAGCCCGCGTAGAGCACGGTCCAGCATCCTGCCAAGGCCGCCGGGAACCCCTCGAGCCCTGCCGGGGCCTGGGACAGGGCCGCGGGGTATTGGGTCAGCAGGGCGAGCAGCAAAGCCAGCAGCGTCCCCGCGGCGATCACCGGGACCGGAGGGAAGCGCAGCACGGACAGCGCCAGCAGGAGCAGGAGGGGCAGGAGGCTTAGGGGCCCCAGGTCGTATTCCAATTCAAGCGCCGCCGCCAGCTGAGCAAAGACATCGGCGCTCGCGCCCTCGGGCGCGGCGCTGAGCCAGGAAAAGAGCAGCAGGGCGATGGCCAGGGCAGGCAGGGCGGTCCACAGCATGTTGCGGATATGGGCGAAGAGATCGGCCTCCGCCACGGCGGCGGCGAGATTCGTGGTCTCCGAAAGGGGCGACATTTTGTCCCCAAAATAGGCGCCGGAGATGATGGCGCCGGCGGTGATCATGGGCGAGAGCCCGAGCGCTTCCGCCGCCCCCATAAGGGCGATGCCTACCGTCCCGGCGGTGGTCCAGGAACTGCCGATGGACAGGGAGATCAATGCACAGATAAGGCAGCACGCGGCGTAGTACCAGTTGGGCGAAAGCAGCTCCGCGGCCAGCAGGATCAGATAGGGCACGGTGCCGGAGAGTATCCAGGCGCCGATCAGGGCCCCCACGGCCAGGAGAATGAGGCAGGCGGGCATGGTGACGGAGATGGCCCGCACCACCGCCGCTTCGAGGGTGGGCCAGCGGTGACCATGGCGAAGCCCCAGAAGCCCGGCCACGAGGGCCGCGAGAAGCAGGGCGATCTGGTTGGGACCGTAGGAGCTGTCTTCTCCATAAACGGCAACGGAGGCCCCTAGGAGGCTGACCAGAAGGGCAATGGGAAAGAGGGCCTCAAGCAGGCTTGGAGAGGATTTTTCCGCTGCGGTCACGGCGACTCCCATGGGCTTTGGGCTACAACTGCCCGGGTGCTAGGCTCATGCCATGGCCCCGGCGTTTCGGGCGCGACGCTTACCCACTAGGAGACCGCGATGCGACGTTTGACTCTAGCATGGACCCTTTCGGCCCTCACCCTAGCGCCCCTGGCCCAGGCCGGGGATGCCCACCCCCCGGGCTACGGCCAGGGCCTCGCCGAGCGCATCCCTAGCCTGCCCCCGGCGGTGCAAGCCTTCCTGCCGGAGGCTCGGCGCATCGCCGCCGAAAGTATCATTCTGGATACGCATGTCGATGTGCCCTATCGCCTTGAGCGCGGCTGGGTGGATGTCAGCGAGGCCACGGAGGGCGGGGACTTCGATTATCCCCGGGCCGTGGCCGGCGGCTTAGACGCGCCCTTCATGTCTATCTATATCCCCGCGGACGTCGACGCCCAGGACCAGGGCTCGGAGCTCGCGAACCGCCTCATCGATTCCGTGGAGGCGCTGGTCGCCGCGGACCCGAACAAATTCGCCCTGGCAAAAAGCCCCGGGGAGCTTGTCGCGAATTTCCACGCGGGCAAGATTTCCCTGCCCATGGGGATGGAGAACGCGGGGCCCATCCGCTCCGTTGAGGAAGTGGCGCACTGGCGGGAGCGGGGCATTCGCTACGCGTCCCTGGCGCACTCGCGAAGCAATGCCTTGTCCGACTCCTCCTACGACATCAATGAGCGCTGGGACGGCCTATCGCCCCTCGGGAAGTCCCTGGTTCCCGCACTGAACGACGCGGGCATCATGCTGGATCTATCCCACGTGTCCGACAAGGCGGCTTATCAGATCCTAGAGCTCTCCGCCGTACCGGTCATTGCCTCCCATTCCAGCGCGCGCCATTTCATTCCGGGCTTCCTACGCAACCCGGACGACGATCTGCTCCGGGCTATCGGCGAAAAGGGCGGCGTCATCATGGTCAATATCGGCTCTTCCTTCCTCAGCCAAGCCTCCCGTCGAAGCAGCGAACAGGCCACTCAGGCATTCCAGGCCTACCTACGGGAAAGCGGAGAAGCGCGGGATAGCGAAGCCGCGAAGGCTTGGCGCGCCGCCTACGCCAAGGAAAACCCCTATCTCCGGGCGACCCTGGAGCATGTTCTGGACCACGTCGACTACCTGGCTGGCATTGCGGGCATTGATGCCGTGGGCATTGGGACGGATTTCGACGGGGTAGGGGATACGCTCCCCATCGGCATGCGCGATGTGGCGGCGTACCCCCATCTGATCGCGGGGCTCCTTTCCCGGGGCTACAGCGAGGGGGAAATCAAGGGCATTTTGTCTGGAAATCTGCTGCGGGTATGGCGCGTGGTGGACGCCTATCCGCGAGGCAAGGGCCGAAGCTAGATCGGCGGCTGAGATCCGGGGCCCGAGCGGGCCCCGGACCTTCTCTGCCAGCAGACGTCAACGTCAGCAAGGTTATACACACCTGCAAGATCG
Organism: Gammaproteobacteria bacterium; assembly: GCA_009919975.1. Taxonomy (GTDB): domain Bacteria; phylum Pseudomonadota; class Gammaproteobacteria; order Pseudomonadales; family Azotimanducaceae; genus Salivita. Next base: position 8,621 of record RGAU01000027.1, on the reverse strand, counting down.
ACGTCAGAAGGGCGCGGTTTAGTCCTTCCTCCTCAGTTTCTCCACAAATAAAAGCTTTTAATATACTGTTTTTAAAGACTTTTTGTGATTTGTTCAATTTTTAACCAGCGGAAAGAAGTTCCCAGTCTCTCTCGCCTCTGAGCCTACGCCGAGCGGTTGTCCCCAAACTTATCCACAGATTTTGTGGACAACCGCCAAAGAATTGACGCCGCTTACGCGTCGCCTAACCAATCCCGGGGCACTAGATAGCGTTCGTAAAGGGCTGCTTCGGGGGTTCCCGGTTCCGGCTGATAGTTGTACTTCCAAGTGCAGAGGGGCGGCAGGGAAGCCAGCACCGATTCGATGCGCCGACCGGACTGAATGCCGTACTTGGTGCCCCGGTCAATCGCCAAATTGAACTCCGCGTAGCGTCCCCGACGATAGAGCTGGAAGTCCCGCTCCCGCTCGCCATAGGGCATCGCCTTACGGCGCTCCAGGATGGGAAGGTAGGCCGGCAGAAAATGACTACCGACGCTTTGCGTCAGTGCCTGCGCAGCTTCAAAGCCGCCCTCGGTCCAGTCGTCGAAGAAAATCCCCCCGAGGCCGCGCTGTTCCTGGCGGTGCGTGAGCACGAAGTAATCGTCGCACCAGGCTTTTAGTCGGGGATAGAGCCCCTGCCCATGGCCTTCCAGCGCCGCTGCGCAGGTGCGGTGCCAATGGAGCGCATCGTCGTCGAAGCCATAGTAGGGCGTGAGATCGAAGCCACCGCCAAAGTACCAAGCTCCGGGTTCGTCCACGGCGCCATCGACCACAAACATCCGAATATTCATGTGCGTGGTGGGCGCATAGGGGTTGCGCGGATGGACAATCAGGGACACGGCGCCCGCCTGAAAGCCGCGCCCGGCCAGATGCGGATGGCGCTCCGTCGCCGCCGGGGGCAGGGCTTTCCCTACGGAGTGGGTGAACTGCACCGCCGCTTTTTCGATCACCGGGCCATCAGCGAGTACCCGGGGCCGGGAAAGGCCGCCGCCGTCCGTGGCAATTTCCTCCCGGAGAAACGTGGCCTCCCCATCCGCCGCCTCGAGCGCCGCGACAATGGAATCCTGAAGGGTCTTTAAGTAGTCGACAAAGGGGCCGACGGAGGGTTGCTGAGCCATGAAAGTGGGTTCCCAATTTGCGCAGTGATCACCATAGCTTGAGGATGCCGGGGCAGGCCAGGGGGTGCCTTGTCCTAAATCAAAGCTTATGCTCGGGCCGTGGGGATTATTCATGCATAACAGGAAAGGAGGGGGCATGGCCGGTATTTCCGCCTACGGCGCTTACGTTCCACGCTTGAGATTGGCCCGCAGCGCCATTGCTGCGGCCCATCAGTGGTCCGATCCCAGTTTCAAGGGGAAAGGAAAGGGCGAGCGCGCCATCGCGAACTGGGATGAAGATGCCATCACCATGGCCGTGGAAGCGGCCCGGGATTGCCTCGCCCACGGCGCAGCGCCGGGCCCGGAGGCCAGCGCGAGCCTCGATGCCCTTTACCTCGCCTCCACCACCTTGCCCTTCGCCGACCGGCAAAACGCGGGCATCGTCGCTACGGCCCTAAGCCTCGATGGTCAGCGGCGCACCTTAGACATCACCGGTTCCCAGCGTGCGGGCACCACGGCGCTGCTCGAGGCCCTGCAGGCGGTTTCGGGCCCCTATAGTAGCCAAGCCCTGGTCGTGGGCACGGATAAGCGGCAAAGCAAAGCAGCCTCCGCCGGGGAGCTGGCCTATGGCGATGGTGCCGCGGCCCTGCTTGTGGAGGAGGGGGAGGGGCTGCTCACCTTCCTGGCGGGGGTCACGGAAACAGCCGATTTCGTCGATCACTTCCGCGGCGCGGGGGAAGCCTTCGACTACACCTGGGAAGAGCGCTGGATTCGAGACGAAGGGATCAGCCAAATCGTCCCGGAGGCGGTGAACGCGGTGCTTGCTAAGGCCGGGGTCGAGGCCAGCGCCATCGACCACTTCATCTTCCCCTCCACCATTGGCCGGGCTGCCGACGGCGTCGCCAAAAGCGTGGGCATCAAAGCTGAGGCCCTCGCCGATAATCTCTCGGCAACCCTAGGGGAATGCGGGACCGCCCACGCCCTGGTCATGCTCAGCCACCTCCTCGAGGGCGGGCTTAAGCCCGGGGCCCTCGTCCTGGTGGCGGCCTTTGGGCAGGGCTGTGACGCCTTGCTGTTCCGGGCCACGGAGGCAGCAGCGGCGCCGCAGGGGAAGCTTGGGGTGCGGGGCCACCTGGCCCTCGGCAAGACTAGCGATAACTACATGCAATATCTTGCGTTCAACGATCTGGTCACCCTTGAAAAGGGCATGCGGGCGGAACGCGACGATTACAAAACAGCCCTGTCCGTCACCTATCGAAAGCGGGACATGCTGCTGGCCTTGGAAGGGGGTAAGTGCACTCAGTGCGGAACGCTTCAGTTCCCCCGCACGGACATTTGCGTAAATCCCCAATGCGGCGCTCACCACACCCAAGAGCCCCACAGCTTCCGGGATAGTAAGGCCTCCGTGCTGACCTGGTCCGCGGACTACCTGACCTACATCCCCAACCCCCCGAGCCACTATGGCATGATCACCTTCGAGGACGGGGGCCGCTTCATGACCGATTTCACGGACGTGGACGTCGGTGAACTCGACGTCGGCACCCCGGTAAAAATGATGTTCCGCATCAAATCGAGCGATCGCCTCCGGGGCTTTGTTCGCTACTTTTGGAAGGCCGTGCCACAGCGCGGCCAAGACGCCTAAACCGCGGGAGGGCTAGGCAATGGCACGAGGAATCAAAGATAAGGTCGCAATCCTAGGCATGGGTTGCTCACGCTTCGGCGAGCGCTGGGAGAGCGGCGCCGAGGAGCTCATGGTGGAGGCCTACGAAGAGGCCCTGCTCGATGCGGGCATCGACGGAAGCCAGCTGGACGCCGCCTGGTTCTCGACCCACTACGAAGAAATCAACGTCGGCAAGGGCGGCCTTCCTCTTGCCACGGCGCTCCGCCTTCCGAATATCGCGGTCACGCGGGTAGAAAACTTCTGCGCCTCCGGTTCGGAAGCCTTCCGTGGCGCGGTGTATGCGGTGGCCTCCGGCGCGTGCGATATCGCCCTCGCGCTCGGCGTGGAGAAGCTCAAGGACACGGGCTATGGCGGCCTTCCCGGTAGCCTCGGGGGCACGCTGAATGCCCAGTGGGCGGCCACGGGCTCGGCCCCGGGGAACTTCGCCCAGCTGGCCTCGGCCTACCGCGCAAAGCACGGCGTGAGCCGGGAAGACTTAAAGCGCGCACTGGCGCATATTTCCGTCAAATCCCACGCCAACGGCGCTAAGAACGAAAAGGCCCATCTCCGTAAGCCGATTACGGAAGAGCAGGCCTTAAACGCCCCCATGATTGCCGAACCCCTAGGGCTCTTCGATTGCTGCGGCGTATCCGACGGGGCAGCAGCCTGTATCGTCACCACCCCGGAGATCGCCAAGCAGCTGGGCAAGGAACGTATCGTCACCGTGAAGGCGCTCCAGCTGTCCCTCTCCAACGGCAGCGAGGCTGGACACAACAGCTGGGATGGAAGCTACTTCCACACCACGCTCGGTCACGGAGCTGGTCACCATGGAGGACCTCCAGCTCTCCGCCGAGGGTGGAGCCATCACGGACGTGCTCGACGGGTTCTACGATGCGGAGGGCACTATTCCTTGCCAAATCGACGGCGGCCTCAAGTGCTTCGGTCACCCCATTGGGGCCTCGGGGATCCGCATGCTTTATGAGATGTACCTGCAGCTGTCCCATCGGGCCGGCCCCAGGCAGCTAGAAGCCCCGCGCATTGGCATGACCCACAACCTTGGGGGCTCGCCCATGTCCAATGTGGCGGCGGTGTGCATTATCGGCGCCGCCGAGTAAGCGCCCCTAAGCCCTAGGCCTTTTCGAAGGCCTGGGGCTCTACTTCCCAGCGATAGCCCACCCCGTACACGGAGCGGATGCCCATCGCGTCACCCATGACCGTCATGAGCTTCTTCCGCAGATTCTTCATGTGCGTATCGATGGTGCGGTCGCTGACCACGCGGTGATCCTCGTAGGCAGCGGCGATGAGCTGATCCCGAGAGAGGATGACGCCCTCCTGGGCCAGGAGCGCCGAGAGGATCCGAAACTCCACCCGCGTAAGATCGGCCGCTGCGCCCTCGTAGACGGCCCGAAGGGCGTCCTCCTGAAGATCTAGCCCAGGCTTAGGCGTTCCCCGAGCCCAATCCTGGCGCCGGAGCTGGGCCTTGACTCGAGCCACAAGCTCCCGGGGGCTAAACGGCTTGCACAGATAATCATCGGCACCAACCTCAAGGCCCAGGAGCCGATCCACTTCCTCTACCCGAGCCGTCACCATGATGATGGGCACGGTCGATTGGGCACGAAGGGCTTTGCACAAGGTCAGCCCATCGACCCCGGGGAGCATCAGATCCAAAACCACCAGGTCAAAGGCCTCCTCCTGAAAGCGGGCCTCCGCCTCATCCCCCCGGTGCACCAGCACCGTTTCATAGCCTGCCGCATTCAAATAGTCCGCAGCCAGCCGCGCAATCTTTGGCTCATCTTCGACGATGAGGATTTGAGAAGCCCCGCTCATGGGCGAACTCCTTCCGGCGCCTGGGTCCGGAGCAAAATCGAAATGCGAACGCCCCCAAGGGGGCTGGGTTCCGCGACGGCATCGCCTTCGTGAGCGCGGCTAATGCGCCGCACAATAGCCAGGCCCAGCCCCGCACCGCCGCTGGCCCGAGCCCGGGACGCTTCCTGCCGCCAGAACCGGGTGAACATGGCCTCGAGGGCGTCATGGCTCACCCCCGGCGCCGAATCCTCCACCATCAAACACACCCCCTGACCCCTAGGCTCTAGGCGGAGGCGCACCTCCCCGGGGGCGTCGGTGTAGCGCAGCGCATTTTCCAGCAGGTTGTCCAGCAGCTGAGCGATGCGCAGAGGATCGAGGGAAAGGGAGAGCGCTACGGGCGCCTCCTCGAGCGTGAGCGTAAGCCCCGCCTCCTCGAAGCGGCGTTGATGGCGCACAAAGGCGTCCTCGAGCAGCTGCTGGGGCTCGCAAGGTTCGTATTCAAAGGCGAGGGCCCCTGCATCGGCCAGGGCGAGGGCATGAAGATCTTCCACGAGCCGCCCGAGCTGGCGCACTTCCGTGTTGAGGGACCCCAGATTTTGCGGCGTCAGCGGCCGCACGCCATCCTCCAGCGCCTCGAGCTCTCCCCGGAGCACAGTGAGGGGCGTCCTCAGCTCGTGGGCAACGTCCGCAAGCCATCTCCGGCGGGCCGAGCGCGCCTGCTCCAGAGCTTCGGCCAAGCGGTTGAAGTCCCGGCCAAGGGCACCGAACTCGTCGCTACGGGTAAGGTGTAGCCGGGTGCCGTAGCGCCCCGCAGCGAGCGCCTTAGCCCCGGAGGCAAGGTCCCGCACGGGCGCCAGCAGGCTTCTCGACAAGCGCCAGCCCGCGAAACCCGCCACCAGAAGGATCAGCGCTGCGATGATCCATAGGGTCCGAAGCAGATCCGCTTCGAAGCGCAGATCCGTTTCCTGATCAAGACGGCGTACGGGGTAGAGCATGATGTAACCCACCACCTCGCCGGCCCAGCGAATGGGTTGGCGCCGCACCTCCGCTTCCCCAAGCTCTTGCATGGGGGCGGGCACGCGAACCTCCCCGGACAGGTCCACCAGGGCCAAACGGGACATCGTTGGTCGACGTAGCGGACGGCTCGAAGGTCCGGACAGATCACTCCGGCTCGGGCTCAGCATGCTCTCCGGGGGGGCCGCCAGGGAGGCGTTTGAAGGGAAGGGCGCCACGGGGGCATCAACGAGGGCGTCGATGCGGTTTCCAGGAACCTCCCGGCTGGAAACCCGGGCCGACCAGAGGAGGAGACGACGCGGCGGAATGGCCGCGGAGAGCGCATCCCAGTCACCGTAGCGCCCGTAGATCTCAGCGATTTGCTCTGCCATGCGCTCCAGGATGGCTGCTTCCTGCTCATTTACGTAGGTCAAAAAGCGGGATTGAAAGGCAAGGCGGGAGGCCACCGTATTGACCACAAGCACAAGAGAAGCGACCAGCATCACCACCGCCGTGACCCGGGCGGTCATGCCAATGCGAAAGCGAGGAGGGGACGCTGGCTCATTCATAGTCGAATCATACGCCCCCTCGGGACCAGGCGACGAGCCATCGGCAACGCAATAACGGCCCCGCGCGCCCTTGGCAGGCGCGCCGTCCCGAGATCGCATCGCCGGTTTCCGCTATCCTAGAACTCGAATCGTCAAAGCTAAGGAGCTGCCGTGAGCACTGCCGAATCCCTAAGCGCCCCCCCCGCCGCGGATCTAAAGCATTACGAAGCCGCCCTCCAGGCCATGGAAGCGTGCCTCGGCGACGCCCTCGCGCACCTCAAGGGCCAAAGCGCTCACCTGTCCCCCGGGGAAGACCTTATTGATCAGCATCAGCTCGCGGTTTACGACCTTGCGTTCTTCCGCGCTGAGCTTTCCGCAGCGAAGGCGATGCAGCACTGGGCCACGGCCCAGAGCGGCAGCGATGGGGCCTTTTGCCAGGCCCTGGCCGGGGCCGTCATCGCCGATACCCTGACCCAGCTCCGGCAACGGGTGGGGGCCCGCGCTCGGGACTACGGCATGAGCCGAGCGGCCTTCGAAGCACCCTTTGCAGGCGCCATCGATGAAGCGCTCGAGCGGGCGAACGATCGCGCCGCCCTGGAGGCCCTGGGGACGGAAATTCTGGCGCGGAAGGGGGATCTTGGCCCCGTGGTGCTGCCGGAAGCCACCCGCATGATGCGCGACACCTTTGAGCGCTTTGCTCGGGAAGTGGTGGCTCCGCAAGCGGAAGCGATCCATCGGGAAGACCTCACCATCCCCGACGACATCATCGAAGGGCTAAAGGCCCTGGGCTGCTTTGGCCTGTCGGTCCCGGAGCGCTTCGGGGGCCTGCTCCCCGATGATCGAGAAGACACGCTGGGCATGATCGTGGCCACGGAAGCCCTCTCCAAGGCCTCCCTTGGGGCGGCGGGAAGCCTCATCACCCGGCCGGAGATCCTCGCCCGGGCGCTCCTCGCCGGGGGCACGGAGGACCAGAAAGCCCATTGGCTGCCGCGTATCGCCGCCGGGGATCCGCTCGTGGCGATATCCGTCACGGAACCGGGCACGGGCTCCGACGTTGCTTCCGTAGCGCTCCGGGCAGCGCGCTGCGAAGGCGGCTGGCGCTTAAACGGCGCCAAAACCTGGTGCACCTTCGCCGGGAAAGCCGAGCTCATTCTCGTGCTGGCCCGCACGGACCCAGACCCGAAGGCGGGACACCGGGGCCTATCCCTTTTCCTCGTGGAGAAGCCCAGCACGAATGCCCACGAGTTTGCCCACCGCAGCCCCGGCGGTGGGGAAATGAGCGGGCGCGCGATTGCCACCTTGGGCTACCGAGGCATGCATTCCTACGAAATGTTCTACGACGATTTCTTCGTGCCGGATAGCCACCTGCTGGGCGGGGAGGAGGGCCTCGGTAAGGGCTTCTACTACCAGATGCGAGGCTTCTCTGGCGGGCGAATACAAACCGCTGCCCGCGCCACGGGCCTCATGGAGGCCGCCTTCGAAGCGGCCCTGCGCTACAGCGAGGACCGCACGGTCTTCGGGCAAAGCGTCAGCCGCTACGGCCTCAGTAAGGTCAAGCTGGCGCGCATGGCCATGGCCCTGCAAAGCGCCCGCATGCTGACCCTGGAAGTGGGCAAGCTGCTCGATGCCGGGGAAGGGCAAATGGAAGCGAGCCTCGTTAAACTTTATGCCTGCCGCGCCGCAGAGACGGTCTGCCGGGAGGCGCTCCAGCTTCATGGGGGCATGGGCTACGCGGAAGAAACGGCGGTCTCGCGCTACTTCGTGGACGCCCGCGTACTCTCGATTTTTGAAGGCGCCGAGGAAACCCTCGCGCTGAAGGTGGTGGGCCGGGCCCTCTTAGCCTAGGCCTTCGATTCGCGCTTTCCGAAGCGCCTAACCGGTGGGCAGCAGGGGCTGCCCCGTAACTGGGAGAACCTGCATGGCCAGTGAAGGAAAGGGCGGCGCGTCCGCTCTACTGTGGACCGGAATCGGCCTCGGCGCCGGCATTGCCTTGGGCTGGTGGACGGGGCAGTACGAAGTCTATGGCGTATTTGGCTTGGTATTTGGCTGGATGACAGGCCTATCGCTGGCCAAGGCTGGCCACTAAAGCAGAAAGGGGAGGCGGCCCGCGCCGTCCTCCCCTTTTTCGCCCCTCCGAACGATCTCCCCGACCGGCCCTAAGACGCTCGATCAATCCGCCTCCTAGGACAGTTCGTGCGCCCGGGCGAGGTCCGCCTTTAGGGTCCGGCCCGCAAGCAGATAGCTCCCCGTCGACAGGACGTTGAAGATCAGCACGATCACCAAGGCCATCTGCAGCGACCCTTCCCCGTAGCTCGACCGCAGGAGGTCACTCATGATGCCCACAAACTGGGGCCCAAGGCCGAGGCCAATGAGGTTCAGGATGAAGAGCAGGATGCTCGCGGCGAGGGCGCGCATGCGCAGCCCAACGAGGCTCTGGGCCAGGGAGAAGGTTGGGCCCAGATAGTAAGACCCCAGGAAAGTGGGGATGGCGTAGAGCCA
>RGAU01000260.1 GCA_009919975.1 Gammaproteobacteria bacterium | reverse complement strand
GCCCCGAAGAGCCCGGGGACGGCCATCACCGCCAGCAGATTCAAGATGTTCGAGCCCAGCACATTGCCTACGGCGATGTCCGTGTGGCCCTTTAGAGCCGCCCCGGCCGTTGCGGCGAGCTCCGGGAGGCTAGTGCCGATGGCGACCACGGTGAGGCCGATGACCAGTTCGCTCACCCCCATGGCCCGGGCGAGGGTACTGGCGGACCACACGAGCACGTCGGCAGAAAGCAGCAAGAGGGCGAGGCCGAGGAGGAGCCAGGCGAGGGCCCGGCCGCGGCCGAAGCTCGGGATGCTTTCTTCTTCCTCGGCTTCCAGGCTTTCTGGGCGCCGGAGAAGGGCAAAGGCGAAGGCGCCGAGGACGGCCAGCAGCCCCAGGCTCTCGAGAACGGTGATCTGGCTGTCCCAGAAGAGCGCTAGGGCCAGGGCAGCGCTGCCGAGAAACCAGGGGCCCTCACGCCGCAAAATGGCCTGGGGAACGGGTAGGGGGACCAGGAGGGCGGTGACCCCCAGCACCAAGCCGATATTGGTGATGTTCGACCCCACCGCATTGCCCACGGCGAGGAGCGGCGTGCCCTCCCGGGCTGCCGCGAGGGAGACCAGGATTTCCGGTGCGGAGGTCCCAAAGGACACCACGGTGAGGCCGATCATGAGCGGCGTCATGCCCAGGTGCTGCGCTGTGGCGGCGGCCCCGGCCACGAAGCGGTCCGCGCTCCAGAGAAGCAGCACAAGCCCGGCCACGAGGGCGCCGGTGGCCAGAAGGAGGCTTTCTGCTGCGGCAGCATCCATGGTGGAGAATCCTTGAAAGGTCGGGCGCGCGGAGCGCGGGCGCGAGGGGAAATGATAGACTATTGCCCGACTGTTGACTGCGCTGGGAGGGGCTGATGATGTGGAGGCGTTTCGTGCTGTGCCTGCTTCTGAGCTTGGGAGGGGTCCAGGCGAGCCAGGCCGAACCCCTCGCGGCGGATGAGCTGGTACGCCAAGAGGCTGCGGCCCTATTTGAGGCCATAGATCGCTACCGGGAGCAGGGGCCGGAGGCCCTGGAAGCGTTTTACGGCGAGGTGCAGCAGCGCATGGATGCCTTCGTCGACTATGACGCGATTGCGCAAGGGGTCATGGGGGCCTACTTCGCCGGCGCCACCCCCGAGCAGCGCGCGCGGTTTTCGAGAAACTTTGGGGAAGCGCTGGGGCGTAAATACGCCAAAGCCCTGCTGGCCTTTAAGTTCGAAGCCTATGAAGTGCAACCCCCCCGCGCCCAAGTCGTCCCCGCGGGGGAGCGATCGGCGGTGGTGATGACCCTCTCCGACGACAATAAAAAGTCCTACACCGTGGTCTATGACATGGTTCGCTCCGACGGAGCGGCGCCCTGGCGCGTGCGAAATGTCATTGTGGACGGGGTTAATTTTGGACGGACCTATCGCAATCAATTTGCCAGCGCGATGGAAAGCCGAGGCCCCGGGGCCTTAGATTCGGTGATTGACGCCTGGCTGGGGACTGACGAAACGGAGGAAGACGGCTGATGGATGCCCGCCAGCTACAGGAACGTTTGGAAGGGGCCTTTCCCGAGGCTTCAATTCGGGTGGACGGTGGCGCCGGTCGCTTCGAGGTCGGCCTCGTTTCCCCGGTGTTTGAAGGGCTGAACCGGGTAAAGCGGCAGCAGCTCGTCTATAAGGGGCTGGGGGATGCCATCGCCTCCGGCGCGGTGCACGCGGTCACCATCATCGCCCAAACCCCCGAGGAGGCCGGGGCCTAGCCTCCCCCATGGATCAACTCGTCATTACCGGCGGGGTCCCCCTCGTCGGGTCCGTGCCCATATCCGGCGCTAAAAATTCTGCCCTTCCCATCCTCGCGGCGAGCCTGCTGACGGAGGCGCCCCTGACCCTTGGGCGGGTTCCGGCGCTGCAGGACGTTCGTACCCAGTTGGCGCTCCTGGCCCACCTGGGGGTTGAGGTGGACGATCGGGGGGACGAGGTGGTGGCCCTGCATGCTCACACGCTCGCCGAACCCGAGGCCCCCTACGAGCTGGTGCGGACCATGCGCGCCTCCTTCCTGGTGCTGGGCCCCCTTCTGGCCCGCCGGGGACGGGCTCGCGTCTCCCTTCCCGGGGGCTGCGCCATCGGCGCCCGCCCGGTAGATCAGCATCTGGCCGGCCTAAAGCGGCTCGGTGCAGAGCTTGAGGTACGGGGCGGCTATGTCGAGGCCTCCGCGCTCCGGGGGCTTCAGGGCGCGCGGCTGGTGATGGATCAGGTCACCGTAGGGGGTACGGAGCACCTCCTGATGGCGGCGGTTTGTGCCCGGGGCACCACGGTGCTGGAGAATGCCGCCGAGGAGCCCGAAATCGTCGATTTAGCGGCGTTCCTCCGGACCCTTGGGGCTAAAATAGACGGGGAAGGCTCCGCACGCATCGAGATTGAGGGCGTGGACGCGCTGTCCGTTCCCCCTGCGATGGGCCCCGTGCATTGCATCATGGCCGATCGCATCGAAGCCGCGTCCTACCTGATCGCCGGGGCGGCCACGGGAGGGTCGGTGACCGCTGAGGGGGTCGACGGTGCACACCTGGGCGCGGTGCTCGATAAGCTGGAGGAGGCCGGCGCCCGCGTGGCGCGGGGAACCAACCAAATTACCGTGGCGCTGGAAGGGCCGCCGCGCCCCGTTTCGTTGCGTACGGCGCCCTACCCAGGGTTCCCCACGGATGTGCAGG
>RGAU01000259.1 GCA_009919975.1 Gammaproteobacteria bacterium | reverse complement strand
AGGAAGACGTCGTCGAGCTCCCCCACCTGCGGCTCGATGTCCCGGGGTACGGCGATATCCACCATGAACATGGGACGGCGCCGCCGCGCCTTCAGGGCACTTTCCACCATGCCCTTGCCCAAGATGGGCAGATCCGCTGCGGTGGAGGCGATGAGGATGTCGGCCTGGGGGAGGGCGGCGCTGACATCGGAGAGCAGGATAGCCTCGGCGCCAAAGCGTTCCGCTAGGCTCCGCGCCCGGGCGTAGGTACGGTTCGCGATGGTCATACGATGGACGCCGGCCTGCCGCAGGTGCTCCGCGACCAGCTCGATGGTATCGCCGGCGCCGAGTAAAAGCGCGCGCGCATCGCCTAGCTTGGTGAAGATGGATTGGGCGAGGCTTACCGCGGCGTAGGCTACGGAAACGGGGTGGCGCCCGATGTCCGTATCGGTGCGCACGCGTTTAGCGGTGCTGAGGGTGTGCTGGGAAAGGCGGTCGAGCTCCGGGCCCAGGGTGCCCGTATCCCGCGCAATATCCCAGGCATCCTTAACTTGCCCCAGAATTTGCGGCTCCCCGAGGACCATGGAATCGAGCCCCGCGGCCACGCGCATGGTGTGGCGCACCGCGGCTTGGTCGTGGTGTAGATAAGCCGATTGGGAAAGCCGGGCGCGATCCATGTGGTGATAGCTGCTGACCCAGTCCAGGATCGCGGATTCCCGCAGCGCCCGAAGGGCATCGGGGAGCTGATGGGTCGGAAAGGCCACGCGCTCGCGCAGTTCGATCGGCGCCGTGACATGATTAAATCCGAGAGCCAGCACACTCATAACTAACGTCTAGGTAAACACCCACCCCCGTGACTGAAACCGCCCTTCTTCCATCCCCCCTTCGGAGCGACGCTTGGACGGTCAGGTGTCAGGTCCAATTGACACCTTCTGAGGCGCCCATTGTGGCGGAAAATCCCGCCCCTGTCCTCCCCCGGGCGGGGCGCGCCGTTCGGGCTCTTGGGGGGGGGTTGCTAGCGATTTTCTTGAGTGGCTGCGCAGTGGCGCCCAAGCCCCTGCCGCCCCCTCCGGGGGAAGCGCCGGCCATGGATTTTCTAAGCGCTGAGGGGGCATCCGATTCCGCGCCGGCCGGTCCTCCTCGGGCCATGCCCCCGGCGCTCATGCTCGCCCTCATGGCGGCGGAGCGGCAGCTTCTCAGCGGAGATTTAGACGGCGCCCTGGCGGCCTACCGGGCGATTCTGGAGGCTGAGGGCCGCGCCTCGGACAGCGCCCTGCTCCAGCGCGTGCTGACCCTCGCGGGCTACGGGGAAGATCCCGCCCTGGAGCTGACCCTCGCCCGGGCGCGCCTGGCCCAGAAGCCTGACCGTGCGGGGCGCCTGGCCCTGGCCCGAGCCCTTGGGCGGGCAGGCAACTACGGCGAAGCGTTGCAAGCCCTCGCGCCCCTCGCCGCCGCCGCGGGCCCCGAGATTTTTGATCGCTTCGTCGATGGCGTGTTGGCCGGAGACGAGCCGCCGGCGGCGCGGCGCTTCATGGCGCAAAGCCTGGCCCGGGAGGCCTTTCGCGAGGGCACAACCCTTGCCCTGGCTCGAGCCCAGGCCCATGCCGGGGCCCGGCTCATGGTGGCCCTGCAGCTCTATGAAGATGCGCTCATCCTCATGGCCGACGCAGGCCTTTCCATGATGGATAGCCCCCAGGCCGTGAGCTGGCGGGCGGAGGCGCTCGAAGGCACGGGGCAGCTTCGGGCTGCTCTGGCCCAGCTCGAGGCTGGGCTTGCAATCTTCCCCGATGCTGGGGGGCTGCGCTTTGCCCGGGCTCGTCTTCAGGTGCGCTTAAATCATCTTGATGAGGCGCGAGAGGATTTCCTCGCGCTGCTCCAGCGCAGTGGTGAGAACGCTGATCTGCTCCTCGCCTTGGCGCTGATTCACCTTGATCAGAACCGCTTGGAGGAGGCCGGGACCTATCTAGACCGGCTGGAAGCCCTCGGCGGGCGCCCGGCGCCGGTCGCCTTTCACCGCGGGGAAATCGCCGCTCGGCAGGGGGCCCTGGCTGCGGCGCTGGCCCACTGGGAGACCGTGCCCCTTGGCCGTGAATACGGGCGCATGCTGCGTCGGGCCGCCTACTGGCTCGGGGCCAGCGACGACCGGCGCGCCCTCCTGCGTTTCGCCGATGGACAGTTTGCGCGCTATCCCGACGCCCGGGAGCGCACGGCCCTTGCGCTCTCGGACGCCTTGCTCGCAGAGAACCAGGGAGCGGAGGCTGCTCGAGGCGTATTGTCCCTGGCGCTCCAGATCAAACCCACCCCATCGCTCCATTATCGACGGGGCCTCCTTGCTCAGCAGGCGGGGGATTTCGCGGCCGCGGAGGCGGACCTCCGGGCCGTGCTTAAGCTGGCCCCGGTGCACGCCCAGGCGCTCAATGCGCTGGGATTTTTTCTGGCAGAGCGGGGCGAGCGCCTTGAAGAGGCGCAGCGCTTAGTGGAGCGGGCCCTAGAGCTGGCGCCGGGAACCCCCGCTTTCCTTGACTCCCTGGGCTGGGTGGCTTTTCAGCGCGGCGCTTACGAGGCGGCCTTGCCGCCCCTTCGGGAAGCCTTCGAGCGCCGGGGCGACGGGGAAATCGCGGCGCATCTGGGAGAGACCTACTGGCGCCTTGGCCGTCGAAACCGGGCGCGCCAGGCCTGGCTTGGGGGTTTGGAAAAGGACCCGGAGGATCCCGTGTTGGTGGAAACGGTACGGCGCTTACTGGGGGATC
>RGAU01000258.1 GCA_009919975.1 Gammaproteobacteria bacterium | reverse complement strand
CTACTGGCTTCACACCATGGGAGAGCTATGCCTGTCCCCCGTGGGCCTTGCCATGGTGACGCGCCTGGCCGTGCCCCAGCTCGTGGGCATGATGATGGGCGTATGGTTCCTCGCCGTGTCCGCGGCGGGCTATCTCAGTGGGCTCTTCGCGGAGACCCTGGTTTCCGCCGATGCCGGAGCCGGCATGGAGGGCTTCCTCGGGGGCTTTGAGCGCCTCGCACTTCTCGCCGTGGGCGCTGGCCTCTTGCTGGGCCTCCTTGCCCAGCATCCCTTCTTTAAGCCCGCCCCCGCGGCCGAGCGGTCCCGCGATACAGGTACGTCAGCACCCTAGGCCCGGGCATACCGTAGCCCCTATCCTGGTGAGCTTCCTCGATGTGCCAGCCCGCATCTTCGAGAAGGGCCTTGGGGTCGCGGATCAGCTGACAGCCGCCCGCCAGCGCCCCCCAAAGGGGATTGAGCCGCCGTTGCCACCGAGCGACGGTGGGCTCCGGCGCCAGGCCATGCTCTAAAAACACCAGCTTGCCGTCGGGCTTCAGCACGCGCCGTGCCTCCCGCAGCGCCGCGTACACGTTCGGGATGGTGCACAGCGTGAAAGTGGTGAGCACCGTATCGATGCTGTGGTCCGCCTGGGGCAAGGCTTCCCCGGAAATGCTCAAGAGCTCCACGGGCACCGGGGCCGCGGCCATGCGCGCCTGAGCGAGATCAGTCAGAGCAACCCCGGGATCGACCCCGAGCACCTTTGTCACCCTTTGCGGATCGTAAAAGGCCAAATTCAGCCCCGAGCCGAGGCCGAGCTCAAGCACCGTTCCCTGGGCGAGGGGCACCACTTCACCCCGCAGTTTCATGACCTCCGGGCCACCGCAGAGCTTGTCGATGCCTGGGCTTAGGCAGTAGCGGTCGTACCAAGACTGGCCCATGCGCTTAGGCGGGGTCGCGGCGGTAGGTGCCCACGAGGCGATTCATGCCGAGAACGTGGGGTTCGGTGCGCTCCAGTAGCGTCCAAAGATCCAGCCCCGGCGGAAGGTCCAGCGCCGAATCGAGGGCGAGGAGCCAAAAATAATAGCGGTGCGTGCCGTGGCCTTCGGGAGGCATGGGGCCGCCATAGCCCTCAGCACCAAAGTCGTTCCGTCCCCGGGTGCCGCCCTCAAAGCCTTCCGGGAGCGCATCGAGGGTTGGGGGCAGGTTATAGAGCACCCAGTGCACGAAGCCATAGTGGCCCGGGGTAACGAGGGGTGCGTCCGGGTCGTGGCAAACCAACGCTAGCTGCTGCGTCCCTTCGGGCAGGCCATCCCAGCTAAGGGCGGGAGACGTGTCAGCGCCCTCCCCCGTATGGTTCTTAGGGATGGGGCCGTCTTCGGCAAAGGCTGGGGACCGGAGCGTCATGTCTGACAAGGCAAAACCCATGGTGCTCTCCTATTTCGATGGGGCGAGGTGATCGAGAGAAAATACTAGAAAATGTCCCCGAGGGCCTCCGGAAGGGTAGGAAAGCGAAAGGCAAAGCCTGCGGCCTCCGCTTCCTTGGGGAGCACCCTGGGCCCACCCAGCAGCAGCTCCTCGCCCATTTGCCCAAAGAGGATCTTTACCAGGGGCGCCGGCAAGGGGAAGGGTGTGGGGCGAGCTAGCGCGCGGCCCAGAACCCGGGTGAATTCGCCGTTGCTGAGGGGATGGGGGGCCGTGCCGTTTACCGTCTTCGGTAGCGCTGGCGCGCTGCGGAGCCAGGACAGCAGGCCCAGCACGTCGTCGCGATGAATCCAGCTCATGCCCTGAGCGCCATCGCCAATCCGTCCGCCGAGTCCCAGGCGAAAGGGCGGCGCGAGGCGCCCCAGGAGCCCGCCCCCAGGGCCCAATACGAGCCCCAGGCGCAGGCAGCACACCCGACTCCCCGCCCCCTCCAGGGCTCGGCTTTCCGCCTCCCAGGCTTCGCACAGTGCAGCAGCAAAGCCGTCACCCCGGGGTGCGGTTTCATCGACCGGGGGATGCGCCGCGGGGCCGTAATAGCCAATGGCGGAGGCGGCAATCATGCGCGCCGGCGGCGCCGCACGGAGCGCGTCCACGAGGCGGCGGGTGTAGTCCACCCGCGAGGCCCAGAGCGCAGCGCGGCGTTTAGCCGTCCAGCGCGCCTCCGCAATGCCCGCCCCCGCCAAATGCACGACAAGGGTAGGTTTAAAGGCGGCAGCGGCCTCCGCGTCGTCAAAGATGACCGCCGGGGAAAGGCCTAGGCTGGCGGCGGCACGCGGGCCGCTTTGCGTCAGCACGGCGATCTCCCCGCTCCCCTGCCAGGCCCGAAGCAGCGCTTGTCCGATAAAGCCCGTGGCGCCGGTGAACCCGCATGAAACCGATCCCCTTCGACGAGTTCATCAGCTCCGAGGCGGTGCGCCGGGAAAGCTGGCGCCGGCGCTTTGAGGGGGACGATACGCTGACCCAGGCGACGCCAAACGCGGGGCACTACGCGGTGACGGCCCTGCTCACTAAGGGCTATGCACGCTGTGTGCTGACCCAGAATGTTGACGACCTGCATCGCCGCGCCGGGGTCGACCCGAACGCGCTGATTGAGCTTCACGGCAACAGTACCTACGCCGCCTGCCTCAGCTGCGGTCAGCGCCACGAGCTGGCGGCGCTGAAGGCCGCCTTCGAGGCCACGAGCACCGTGCCGCCCTGCGACGCCTGTGGTGGCATCGTCAAGAGCGCCACCATCAGCTTCGGCCAGGCCATGCCCGAGGGGCCCATGGCCCGAGCCGC
>RGAU01000257.1 GCA_009919975.1 Gammaproteobacteria bacterium | reverse complement strand
TCTCCCGGGGCCCGTTCCCCCTGCACCGCCGAGGGCAAAAGGGTGAGCTGGGCGGCGGGCCACCGTCGACCCAGCACGGTGAAGAGGTCCTGGATCGCGGCGCCGGTGGCCGAGGTGATCAGGGCGATGTGCCGAGGCAAAGCGGGAAGGGGACGCTTGCGCTCGGCGGCAAAGAGGCCCTCGGCTTCGAGCTGCTTCCGCAGCGCCTCATAGGCCAGGCGCAGGGCGCCTTCCCCTGCGGGCTCGAGGCTATCGACGATGAGCTGGAACTCCCCCCGATCGGGGTAGAGGCTCACCCGAGCCCGAAGCTGCACCTGGAGCCCATTGCGCACCTCACAGCGCACCCGGGCATTGCGCCCTCGGAACATGGCGCAGCGCACCTGGGCCTTAGAATCCTTCAGGGTGAAGTACCAGTGGCCTGAGGCCGGACGGGAGAAGTTGGAGATCTCCCCCTCGATCTGGATCAGGCCAAATTGGTTCTCCAGCGCGACCTGCACCTCGTGGTTAAGGCGGCTCGGGGTGTAGGGCGTTTGGGGGGGCGCGACCATGCTCATGGCGTCCATGCTAGCACCCTTCCTTCCCGGGCTCCGAAGGGGCCCTCGGCGCTGTCTTTTTTGCCTTCCAAGGCCCGTCGGCGTAGCATTGCGCGCTTACCTTTTTGGGGGCCTCGCGATGCTTCGAATTGCCCACGACGCGCTCACCTTTGACGACGTTCTGCTCCTGCCTGCCTTCTCCGATGTGTTGCCCTCGCAGGTAGATCTAACGACGCAGCTGACGCGCAATATCCGCCTTAACATTCCCCTGCTTTCCGCTGCCATGGACACGGTGACGGAAGCGCGCCTGGCCATCGCCATGGCTCAGGAAGGGGGCATCGGCATCATCCATAAGAACATGCCCATCGAACGGCAGGCCCGGGAAGTGCGCCTGGTTAAAAAGTTCGAGAGCGGCGTGATTCGCGACCCCATCACCATCACCCCGGAGGCGACGGTGCGCCAGCTCCTCGAGCTGACCCGGGAACACGCCATTTCCGGCGTGCCTGTGGTGCGCGGCACCGATTTGCTCGGCATCGTGACCTCCCGGGACGTGCGCTTCGAGCCCGACCTCGAGACAAAGGTCAGCGAGATCATGACCCCGAAGGAGAAGCTGGTTACGGTACCGGAGGATGCGGCGGAAGACGTGGTTCGCGATCTGCTCCATCGCCATCGCATCGAAAAGGTGCTGGTTACCAACGACGCCTTTGAGCTCCGGGGCCTGATCACGGTGAAGGACATCAATAAGGCCCAGATGTACCCCCGAGCCTGCAAGGACAGCCAGGGGCGGCTGCGCGTCGGCGCCAGCGTGGGCACCTCCGCGGAGACCGAAGCGCGGGTCGCAGCACTGGTGGAAGCGGGCGTGGACATCATCGTGGTGGATACGGCTCACGGTCATTCCAAGGGCGTGCTCGACCGGGTGCGCTGGCTGAAGGCGACCTATCCCCAGCTGGACGTGATCGGCGGCAATATCGCCACCGCTGACGCCGCCCGGGCGCTGGTGGACGCCGGCGCCGATGCCGTGAAGGTGGGCATTGGCCCGGGATCGATCTGCACCACCCGCATCGTGACTGGCATTGGCGTGCCCCAGGTAACGGCCGTGGCTAACGTGGCTGCGGCGCTGGCGGACACGGACGTCTCCGTGATCGCTGATGGCGGCGTGCGCTACTCCGGAGACCTGGCCAAGGCCATCGTCGCCGGGGCCCATGCGGTCATGGTGGGTAGCCTCTTCGCGGGGACCGATGAGGCGCCCGGGGAGGTGGAGCTTTACCAGGGTCGTACCTATAAGGCCTATCGGGGCATGGGGTCCCTCGGCGCGATGGATCAGGCCCACGGCTCCTCGGACCGGTACTTCCAGGGCACGGAGCGGGATGCTTCTAAGCTGGTGCCGGAAGGCATTGAGGGCCGCGTTCCCTACAAGGGCGCCATGGGCAGCATCGTGCATCAGCTCATGGGTGGCCTTCGGGCCTCTATGGGGTACACCGGATCTCCGGATATGACCATCATGCGCACCCGACCCCAGTTCGTGCAGGTGACCTCGGCGAGCATGGCGGAAAGCCACGTGCACGGGGTCAGCATCACGAAGGAAGCGCCGAACTACCCGACCCGCTAGGGCTAAACGAGAGCCGCCATGAGCCACGATATCCACCAGGAGCGGATCCTGGTCCTCGATTTTGGATCCCAGTACACCCAGCTCATCGCGCGCCGGGTGCGGGAGCTCGGGGTCTTTTGCGAAATCCTGCCCTTTGATATTCCCGAGGTGGAAATCGTCAACCGGGCACCGCGCGGCATCATCCTCTCCGGCGGTCCCGAAAGCGTAACCCTGGAAGAAACGCCCCGGGCCCCAGGCATCGTTTTTGAGCTGGGCGTGCCTGTGCTCGGCATTTGCTACGGCATGCAGACCATGGCGCTTCAGCTGGGCGGGGCGGTGGAGCCCTCGGACGAGCGCGAGTTTGGCCACGCCCGGGTGACCCGGATCGCGGCGGATGCTTTCCTCGGCGATCCCGTGGACCACGGCGATGCGGACTATGACGTGTGGATGAGCCATGGGGACCGGGTGTCCGCCCTCCCTCCGGGCTTCCAGCACAGTGGCCAATCGCCCAATGCGCCCATCGCGGCCATGGCCGACCCGACTCGCCATTTCTATGGCGTGCAGTTTCATCCTGAAGTCACCCATACGAAGCAGGGGGAAGCCATGCTTCGCCGCTTCCTGCGGGAAGTGTGCGGCTGCCAGGCGCTGTGGACCGCCGCCAATATCGTG
>RGAU01000256.1 GCA_009919975.1 Gammaproteobacteria bacterium | reverse complement strand
CATCCAGCAGAGCCCTTAGGGCTGCCTGCAGGGCGCCCCGGGGCGGGCGCTCGAGAGCCCGGGCGAGTTCATCAAGGCGCAGCCCAAGCTGCTCAGGATAAGCCTGGTGATGGTCCGCCGTCAGCGCTTGGATACGCACCTTAAAGGCCTTCCACTGATGCTGATCCCTTAGGGCGTGCGGCGGTCCCTCCGCTCCTGGAAGCGCGTCTTGAAGCTGGCGTTCGGGACGGTTTAGGCGGGCGCACCAGGGCGCTAGGTCCAGTTCCAAGGGGGCCTGGGCCAGGGCGACGCGAAGGGCCTCCTTCCAGGCGCTGCGGTGCAGGGCCGCAAGCCCTTGAAGGCGCAGGGGGCTCCAGCGGCCCCGGGAAGGCGGAAGAGGATCAAGGACCGTGGCCGCGGCGAGAAGGCGATCGCCGCGGTCATCGCGAAGCAAAAGCCGGTCGCCGTGGCAGGCCATCAGCGGGGCTTCGCAGCGGAGGGTCGCCCCCTCTTGTCCCAGGGCGTCTGAAAGGCGCGGCTCTCGCTGGAGGCGTCCGAGGGTGTGAGTGGTTCCGTGATGGACGTGCACCCCTAGCTGGCTTTGGGGGGGCGGCGTTTCGAACCATTCCAGGGCCAGTTCCAGGCGACGGGAGACGGGATGGCTCTCCTGAGCCGCAAGCCAGCTGCCCCGTTTGATATCCGAGGGGGCCAGGCCCGGGAGGCGCAGGGCCACGCGGTCGCCGGCGGAGGCCCGTGTTGCGTTCTGATCATTGGCTCGGAGGCTGGCCACGGTGATCGCCTTGCCTCCGGGCAAAAGCCACAGCGGATCACCGGCGTGAAGGGTTCCCGTGAAGAGGAGCCCGGTCGCGACGGTTCCCACCCCGGGCAGGCTGAAGGCGCGATCGAGGGCGATGCGTGCCGGTTGCGCCCGACGGCCAGCGTCCTCGGCGAGGCCCGAAGCCGTCGCCTCCAGGGCCTTCCAGAGGGCCTCGAAGCTCGCAGAGTCGTGAATGCTAGTAGGGACCACGGTGGCAGAAGAGAAGCCATGGCGCTCCAGGAGCGCTCCAAGGGCCGCTTGCGCGTTCTGCATCTGTGTTTCGCTGGCGAGGTCGCAGCGTGTCAGGGCCACCACAAGGCCTGGAAAGGCAAAGCCCTGGAGACATCGCAGGTGAGCTTCCGTCTGGGGCTTGGGCCCCTCATCCGCGGCGACGGCAAGGAGGGCGAGGCGCGCGGCGGCGAGGCCCGCCAAGCTGGTCGCCATGAAGCGCTCATGCCCCGGAACGTCGACGAAGCCCCAGCGCGTGTCCCCTCGGTTCCCGTAAGCGTAGCCCAGCTCAATGGTGAGCCCCCGGCGCTTTTCCTCGGCGAGGCGATCCGTTTCTACCCCCGTAAGGGCGCGCACTAAGGCCGTCTTGCCGTGATCAACGTGTCCTGCGGTGGCAATGATCATGGCGCGAGGGGGCGATCCCCTAGGGCCGCAAGCAGGGTCTCGACCCTGTCTAAGGTGCGCAAATCGAGCACGAGGGCGTCCTGCGTGATTCGCCCCAGCACGGGCGTGGGGAGGCCCCGGAGGCTGTGGGCGAGGTGCTCAAGAGCACGACCCGTGGGCCCGGAGGGCCGAAGCGCTAGGCCCGCACTCGGTAAGCGGGTGGTGGGCTGGGCGCCGCTGCCAATTTGGCTTTCCAGGGGCACCACTTCTACGGACCAACCTTCGCCGAGGCGCGTCTTTACTGCCGGCGCCAGGGCCTCCGCCAGGCGTCGAATCGTGGTCTCGGGACGAAGGAGCTGGGCCAGGGTCGGGAGCTGGGTTTGGGGTTCTGGCTGATCCCAGGCTAAAAGCGTGGCCCGAAGCGCCGCTAGACGCACCTTGTCGACCCGCAAGGCTCGATAGAGCGGATTGGCTCGCACGGCGGCGATCGCGTCTTTCGCGCCGACGATGAGCCCGGCCTGGGGGCCCCCGAGTAGCTTATCGGCGGAGAAGGTCACGAGGTCGATGCCCGCGGCAATCGCCTCCTGGGGTTGGGGTTCGGCGGGCAGGCCATAGCGCCGAAGATCGACGAGGCTTCCCGCGCCCAGATCAAAGGCCGTGGGCACGCCATGGTGCTTGCCAAGGGCGGCGAGGGCTTTGAGAGAGACCTCGCTGGTGTAACCCTCGATGGCGTAGTTGCTGGGATGGACCTTCATGAGGAGTCCCGCGTTCGGCCCGAGGGCCTGAGCGTAGTCCCGTTCGTGAGTCCGATTGGTGGTGCCCACTTCCCGGAGCGTTGCGCCGGCCCGGGTCATAATGTCCGGGATGCGAAAGCTGCCGCCAATTTCAACGAGCTCGCCTCGGGAAACCAGGACCTCCTTCCCCAGCCCGTAGGTGTTTAGAACCAGTAGCACGGCGGCTGCGTTGTTATTGACGACCGCTGCCGCTTCAGCGCCGGTGAGGGCGCAGAGGAGGGCCTCCGTGGCCTGATCCCGCTGTCCTCGACGGCCTGTGGAAAGATCAAGCTCGAGGTCCACGGCGCCCGCGGCGGCTACCATGGCTTCGCAGGCCAGGGGGCTCAGGACGGCGCGCCCGAGGTTGGTGTGGAGGAGGGTGCCGGTAAGATTCAGCACGGGCCGGGGGCCCCAGGGGAATTCTCCTTCCAGCGCCGCCTCGGCGCCGGTGAGAAGCGCGTCCACCTTGGGAACCGGGCCACCCTGAGCCATGGCGCTTCGCGCTTCCTTTAGGGCCTGGCGCAGGGCTGTGGTGGTCAGGGTGCGCCCCCAGCGATGCTGCAACTCCGTCGCAAAGGGCTGTTCGAGGAGCACGGCGACGCTGGGAAGG
>RGAU01000255.1 GCA_009919975.1 Gammaproteobacteria bacterium | reverse complement strand
AAACCCCGGGGCGAAGCCCTAGGGAAAATCACCGAGGAGGGGGATCGCCATGAAAACCACGGGGCTCGGAATCAGACCCTATGCGCAGGGCCTGAGCGATTTGGGGGGTGGCAGCTGGGCCTACCTCCAGCCGGACGGCAGCTGGGGCTGGTCCAACGCGGGGCTGATCACCGACGGGGACGCAGCGCTCCTCGTTGATACGCTCTACGACCGCCCCCTGACGGAGCGCATGCTTCAAACCATGCGCGGGTCCGTTCCCGCCGCCGCGCATATCAAACAGCTGGTCAACACCCACGCCAATGGTGATCACTGCAATGGCAACTGCTGCCTGCCGGAGGCCACCATCATTGCCTCGAAGGCCTGCGCCGAAGAAATGGCCCACGAAGATCCGGCCTCCATGGCCGCCATGGCCAAGGCTGCCCGCGCGGGTCAGCTCGGGGACCTCGGGGACTTTTTCCTTCACTGCTTTGGCGCCTTCGATTTTGAAAGCGTGGAGCAGCGCCTACCGACGGAAACCTTCGAGGGGGAACGCACCCTCACCGTGGGGAGCAAGGCGGTGCATCTGAAGCAGGTGGGGCCCGCCCATACCCAGGGGGACGTGATCGTTCACGTGCCCACGGACCGCACCGTCTTCACCGGCGATATCCTCTTTATTGAGGGCCACCCCATTCTCTGGGCCGGGCCCGTGGGGAACTGGCTGGCGGCCTGCGAACATATCCTGGCCTGCGACCCGGAGGTCGTCGTACCGGGCCACGGCCCCCTGACCGATGCCGACGGCGTGAAGGCCGTCATGGCCTATCTTCGCTACATCCGGGACGAGGGCCGGCGGCGCTTCGATGCGGGCCTTAGCTTCCAAGAGGCGGCGCGAGAGATCAGCTTCTCTGATTACAGCAGCTGGGGGGACCCGGAGCGCATCGCGGTGAATCTGGCAACCCTCTACCGGGAATTCGAGGGCGATCACTCGGCGCCCAACGTGCCCGCCCTCTTCGGGCTCATGACCCAGCTTTGGAAGGACCGCGCCTAGAGCACCGCCGGGGCTGCCCGGATCACGATGGCCAGCCCGCTTAGGGTGAGCAGGGTGAAGGCTCCGCGGCGAAGCTGCTGTTCCTCCAGGGCCGGAGGCCAGCGCCAGAGCAGCAGCGCCGCCAGCAGCACAGCAAAGAGGCTGATGGCGGCGAAGCGGAACACCTCGAGAGTCAGCCCTCCGGCGGAGCCCACGAGGGCCGTGCGGACCACGGTGGAGACCGCAAAGCACGCCAGCAGGGTCGCGCGGATGGTCCCGTGGGGCCAGGGCTGGCGATAGAGAAACCACCCCAAGACCGGCCCTGCCGCCGCAAAGAGGCCTGCCAGCAGGCCACCGCCGGCCCCGGCCAGGGCGAAGCCCAAGCCCGGGGAGCGGGTTTCCCGGGGCACGGGGCGGAGCATCATGGCGCCACAGCCGGCGACGATGAACACGCCCAGGAGCAGCTCCGAGAGGGCCTGCATCTGCGCGTCCAGGTAGGTCAGGAGCGCAAGCCCCAGCGCCAGGAAAGGCACCTGCCCCAGCAGCAAGATGAGAAAGCCCCGCGCATCGATGCTGCGCAGGTGACCCCGAAGGGACAGCACAATGTTGGCCAGGGAGGCGAGGCTCACCACGGCCGTGGTCACGGAAAGGGGCACGGGCGCCAGGGCTGTCACGCCCGTGAGCATAATCATGCCCATGGCGAAGCCCGTGACGCCCTGCACATAGGCGCCCAGCAAGGCAAAGAAGAACACCACCCCTTCTGCGTACACGACCACCCCCGCTCAAGCGGCGCGAAGTATACGCCGGCCCTGGCCTTTTTCCGCCCCGACGCCTGTGCGAGCATCACCGTCGCAAAGGGGAGCACGTCATGGAACTGAATCTTGCGGGCCGCACGGCCCTAGTTACCGGGGCCCATCGGGGGACCGGGCGCGCCATTGCCGCGGCCCTTGCCCAGGAGGGGGTTAGGGTCTGGCTTCACGGCTTCGAGGCCGCCGCCACGGAGGCCGCCTGCGAGGGTATCCCCGGCGCCCAGCCCTTGGTGAACGCCCTGGACTCGGACGCCGCCGTGGCCGAACTGCTCGCCGCCCTGGGAGACAGCCCCCTGGATATTCTCGTGAACAACTACGGCCGCGCGTCCCGAGGCGCCCTCTCGCCCTTTAAGGAAGCGGCCTGGCTAGAAATGTACGAGGTCAACGTTCTGTCAGCGGCGCGCCTGAGCAGCGCGCTGCTGCCCAAGCTAGAAGCCTCCCGGGCGGGTCGCATCATCCACCTGGGCACCATCGGGTCCACCAAGCCCGCCGCCGAAAACCCCCATTACTACGCGGCGAAGGGCGCCCTCGCGACCCTCACCGTCTCCATGGCTCAGAGCCTTGCGGGCACGGGCATTCGGGTCAATCTCGTAGCGCCGGGGATTATTCGTACGGACGAAGTGGTGGAGATGCTTACGGCGAGGGCCGCCAAAGCCGGCTTGCCGACGGACTGGCCGAGCGTGGAGGCCCACGCTACGCGCCACTGGTACCCGAACCTCCTGGGGCGGCTGGCGGAGCGAGAGGAGGTCGCGGACCTGGTCACCTTCCTAGCCAGCGATCGCGCCGCCTTCCTGCACGGCCAGCTGCTGCGCATTGATGGCGGCGCCGTGCCCATCGTTTCCTGAGCCATGGACTACGGCTGGCCGGACTTTGTAGGAAACCTAGGCGTATTGGCCGTGCTCAGCGCCTATTTTCTGCTGCAAACGGGGCGCCTAGGCGCCGAAGCGCTCCGCTATAGCGCGCTCAACGCCCTGGGCGCCGTGCTGATCACCGTATCCCTGCTCTACA
>RGAU01000254.1 GCA_009919975.1 Gammaproteobacteria bacterium | reverse complement strand
GCTCGACGCTCCGGGGAGAAACGTATCGGCAACAATAAGTTATCGAGGATAGGCAGAAACGGAAGCAAGTTGAACTGTTGAAAGATGACGCCGATGTCCGCCCCCCGAACGCGATCTCGCTGGCGCTGGCTTAAGGCATGAAAGTCCTGGCCCGCGACGGTCAGGGACCCGCTAGAGGGCGCGAGGATCCCCGCGAGGAGGCTCAGGAGCGTGCTCTTCCCCTGCCCGCTTTCCCCCTGGAGGAGTACCGCCTCCCCGGGGTAGAGGCGCAGGCTGAGCTGGCTGAGGATGGGCGCTGCTGCGCCGGGCCAGCGAAAGCTTAAGGCCTCACAATGAACGAGGGCCCTCCTGGGGCCCTCGGATGGGTGCTGGGAACCTGCCCCCAAGGTTAGCGGCGGCGCACGCGCACGGGCATGCGGGTGTAGCCCTTCACGAAGGACGAGTAGGCACGCTCCGGTTCTTCGAGCACTTCGATGGTCTCGAAGCGAGCAAGGAGCTCTTCCCAAAGGATGCGCAGCTGAAGTTCGGCCAGACGATTGCCCATGCAGCGATGGAGCCCAAAGCCGAAGGAGAGGTGGGACCGGGCATTGGGGCGGGTGATATCGATGGCATCGGGGTTTTCGAAGACCGACGGATCGCGGTTGCCGGAGACGTACCACATGAGAATCTGGTCGTTCTTTTTGATCTGCTTGCCCCCGAGCTCGCAGTCGGCGTTGGCCGTGCGGCGCATGTAGGAAAGGGGCGTCTGCCAGCGGATGATCTCCGCCACCATGTTCGGGATCAGGCTCGGATCGGCCTTTAGCTTGGCGAACTGCTCCGGGAACTGGTTTAAGCCATACACGCTGCCGGTCATGGTGTTCCGGGTGGTGTCGTTGCCCCCCACGATCAGCAGCATGAGGTTGCCCAGGAATTCCATGGGCTGCATGTCCTTGGTTTCCGCGCCATGGGCCAGCATGGAGACGAGGTCGTCTCCGGGCTCGCGCTTGCGCTGCTCCCAAAGGGTGGTGAAGGCGGACAGGCACTCGAGGAGCTCGTCCCGGCGCTCTTCCACGGAGTTGATGATGCCCCGGCCGGGAACGGCGGTGACCACATCGGACCAGCGGGTGAGCTTCCGGCGCTGCTCGAAGGGGAAGTCGAAGAGGGTGGCGAGCATCATGGTGGTGAGCTCGATGGACACCGTATCAACCCAATCGAAGGGGGTATGCTCCGGCAGGCTATCGAGCACGGCGGCGGTGCGGCTGCGAATGAGCCCTTCCATCTTTGCGAGGTTAGATGGCGCGACGACCCCGGCGACGGTTTTCCGCTGCACATCGTGCACCGGCGGATCCTGGGCGATGAACATGCTGACCTTCAGCGCGCCTTCCGGCAGGGGGGCGTCCACGGGGAAGCCCAGGGCAATGCCCTTCGCCGAGGAAAAGTTCTTCCAGTCGACGTCGACCTGCTTGATGTCTTCATAGCGGGTGAGGGACCAGAAGCGCCCGGCCAGCTCCGTTTCATTGAAATGCACCGGATCTTCGGCGCGGAGGCGCTCGAAGGTTTCCTGCCAGCGGTTTTCCGCGAAAAGGCGCGGATTCGCTGGGTTCACGTCCTCCAGGGGGATGTCGTAGGCCGACGGCAGGGGGCCGTCGACGAAGGTTTCGGCGTCCCCGGGGACCCGGGCTTGGTGCGTGGGTGTTGCAATGCTGGCTTGCGTCATGAAGCTTCCTCCGCCATTTTGCTTAATCTCAAGCAGCGGCCATCGTAAGTCAACGTGGCCCCTGATTCACCCAGAGGAGAGAGGCACCATGCAGGCAATGAAACTCGCTCGCCCCGGCGGCTTAGACAACCTGGCGCTGGCGGACATTGAGGTCCGGGCCCCCGGCGCCGGGGAAATTCAGGTGCAGGTTCAGGCCTCCAGCTTGAACTTCCACGACTACGCCGTGGTGGCGGGCATGTTGCCCGTGGGAGAGGGCCGCATTCCCATGTCCGACGGGGCCGGGGTGGTCACGGCCGTGGGCGCCGGGGTTACGGAATTTGCCGTGGGCGATAGCGTGCTGGGATGCTTTTTCCCCGCCTGGCAGGACGGCGACGCGGAGCTGCCGAAGCTCATCGGCGTGCCCGGGGATCACGTGGATGGCTTTGCGGCGCAGAGCGTGACCATGCCTGCGAGCATGTTTACCGGAATCCCTAAGGGCTATAGCGCGGAAGAGGCGGCGACCTTGCCCTGCGCGGCCCTCACCGCCTGGCGCGGGCTTATGGTGGAAGCGCGCATCAAGCCTGGGGATGTGATCCTCACCCAGGGCACCGGGGGCGTGTCGATCTTCGCCCTTCAATTTGCCAAGGCCGCGGGCTGCCGGGTGATTTCCACCTCCTCCTCCGACGAAAAGCTCGAGAAGCTCCGGGCCCTCGGGGCGGACGAGACGATCAACTACAAGACCACGCCGGAATGGTCCCAGGAAGCCCTGAAGCTGACCGGCGGCCGAGGCGTGGACGTGGTGGTGGAGATCGGCGGCGCGGGCACCTTGCCCCAGTCCATCAATGCGGTGCGCGTGGGAGGGCACATCTCCCTCATCGGCGTGCTGGCGGGCTTTGAAGGGAACGTGCCCACGGCGGCGCTCTTTGGTAAGAATGCGGCCTTAAAGGGGATCACCGTGGGTAGCCGGTCTCAGCAGCGGGATATGATCGCCGCCATCGATGCTAGCGGCATTAAGCCCGTCATCGATCGGACCTTCCCCCTTGCCGAGCTGGCCGACGCCTTCCGCCATCAGGAATCGCAGAAGCACTTCGGGAAAATCTGCGTCGCCCTCTAGGGGCTTTTGGGAGCGAATCGCTATGGCACGCGCATTGGGGCAGGGGTGGAAAGGGGGGCTCATTGCCCTGGGCCTCGCGGCCGGGGCTCCG
>RGAU01000253.1 GCA_009919975.1 Gammaproteobacteria bacterium | reverse complement strand
TGGGAAAGCCATCGGCGCCCAAGGTCGACAGGAAAAAGTGATCCTGCTGCTCAATAAAGGCCTGCGCCTCCGCATCGAGCTCGGAGCGGACGATCAGCGTTTCGAGACGATCGGCCAGTGCCGTGGACTCAAATTCACGCTGCAGGGCGCGATGTCCCGGTTGGTAGAAGTGCGCCACACCAATCCTCCTTGTCCTTCGGGAATACCCAGAGGCTATGATGGGTGGGTTGGACAGGCTTCGCCAGAAAAACGACAAGCTAGAGAAGGCGGCCGATTCGGGGAGGAAAGCATGAAAGGTTATCAGGAGTCCCTTGCCCTTTTAACCCTCGGGCTCTGCGCTGCAACCGGTGGCGCGCTACTCGGAAGCGACCCCGCCGTTTTGGACTACGATCGTCTAACACGCTACACCGCGCGCGTATCGTTCCTATTCTTTCTCCCCGTATTCACCCTCAGCGCACTGAGTCATTTTGTGCGCCACCCTACGGTGCTCGCCCTGCGGCCGCGACGCCGCCAATTGGGCATTACCTTTGGGATCGCCCATCTAGCCCACTTCGGGGCGATCTTACTTTTTCACCGACACCACGGGACCTGGTTTACCGCAGAGGATGGCGCCGCGCTCTTCATCTACGCCCTCCTGGGCGTCCAGGTGGCCACGTCAAACACGCCCGCGGTTCGAGCCCTCGGGAAACTCTGGCGCCCTACCCATTGGGTGGCGAGCTATGCGCTTTTTGTTGGGTTTTTTACGACCTACCTGGGGCGACTCCAGGAGTCCGGAGCGCCGGTCTTCCTCCTACTTTTCGGCCTTGCTAGCGCTGCCTGGGCCCTTCGCGTCGCCGCATTCTTTTCAAAGCGCCGCCCTGGGCCCCTAAGCGCGACCTAGGGGGCATTTGCGCGCCCTTTCCAACCCCTCAGGCCAACGCCGAGCAGCGCCATCACCGCGCCATACACAAAGGCCCCACCTTTCACCGGCGTCAGCACGGCTTTGGCGGCGAGCCCGTCCGCCTGGCCCGTGAGCGCCAGAATCTGCACCAGCCCTTCGAGAAGGTCCGCAGGAACACCAATCAGTACGGGGATGGCCAACAGCGTCCCCCGGCGTGGAAAAAACCGAAGCGTCGCGCCCAGGAACAGCGTGCCGTAGGCCAGGGGGTAGGCCACATCCAAGGTCCCCGTGATCCACGCGTGCGCCTCTTGTTGCTCACCGGTGAGCCCCTCGATCAGGGCTCGAGCCTCCGTCGGATCCGCGATGGCATCAAGAAGGGTGAGCCCAAACTGCCCTGCCACCACGGGAAAGAGCGCCGTCAGCACGACGGTGGCCACCAGGGATAGCAGAAGCACCCTTCCTTCCCTTAGCGGCCTAAACAGGCCCTCGTTGAGCATCGGCCCTGCCTCCCCCCTGCGTGTAGTGCGGACGCTTGAGGATAGCCGCCTCCTCAGGAAAGCACAGCCTCTCAAGGGGCGGCCTAAGAAGCGCCTAGGGAGACGGCAACATCTCCAGAGCACGCCAGGCGCTGCGCAGGAAAGAGGTGTCCGCGGCGGCGTCCCGAAGGGCTTGAAGGGCCTCGGCATCAAGCCATTCCCCGCGGATGGCTACGGCCATGGGCGCCTCGAAAGCGGCGAAATCCTCCAGGGGATTCGACGCCAGCAGCAGGAGGTTCGCCTTCTCCCCGGGGGCGATCTGCCCCGCGCCGGGGAAGCCCAGCACCTCAGCGTTGACCCGCGTGGCGGCCTCGAGCGCCTCGAAAGGCGTCAATCCCGCTTTGACGAGCAGCGCCAGCTCCTCCACCACGGAGCGTCCGGGGATGAGCCCGAAGCCTCCGGCATCGGTGCCCACAAGGAGGGGCACCCCCGCGCAATGGAGCATCCCCGTTGCCGTCAGGAAAAACTCAGCGTGAGGGCGTTCATAGGGCGCCGGATCCGCTGCACTCCAGTAGCCCTCAGCGCCGGCCTCAATGAAGCGCAGAAAGGGGTTAATCATCTCCGACCCCGGCCGCTCAAGGTACGCGCCTCCACTTTCCGCGATGCGCAGCAGGCGTCGATGGGCAATAAGGGTGGGGGTGATGGGCTGCTCTGCTTCCGCCAGGGTCTGCGCCAGAGCGCCCATGGCCACGGGGTCGAGCCGATCCCGCAGTCCGTGCCACACCACGGACTCCACATGCTCCAGGGTCGTGAAGCTCTGCTTGAGGGAAGCCGTCAGAGGAATCTCAAAGGGCATGTCATAGGGCACACCGGGGCCTCGCCGTCCCTCCGGGCTGTGGCCCGTGAGGGGCAAGCCCCGGCGGTGGGCTTCGTCCACGACGGCGTCGAAGGCCTCCGGGGCTAGATTTGAATAGACCTTGATGCGCGTGAAACCCGCGTCGGCTTGCGCAGCCACCGCTGCTCGGGCCTCTTCCGCCGTTTCCACAAGATGCTGAAGCACATTGGCGTTGGGGCCCGCGCTATTCAAGATGCGCCCCGTGGTGATGAAGTCCGGACCCCGCAGGGTCCTGCTTTCCAGACGATTAGGAAGATCAAGGTGAAAGGGGTAGCCGGACATATTGCGAATGCCCGTCACGCCCTGGGCAAGGTAGGCCGCCAACTCGCTTTCATCATTCAAATGGACATGGGCATCGATGAGCCCTGGCATCAAAAAGCCCCTGGCGCCATCCACCATCAAAGCGCCAGGCTCTGGTGCCAAGGACCCGGCGGGCACGATGGCCGTAATGCGCCCTTCTTCGATGCGTAGGGCGCGATCGCCCTCAAGCATGGGCGCGCCCGGAACCATGGACAGCACGGAGACGTTGTCGAGAAGGATCACCTTTGGCGGCGAGGGCGCGGGGCGCAGAGCAGCAGGGAGATCCTGGAGGGCGAAACCTACCCCAAGCGCGAGCAGCCCGAGGGCAACGGCAAAGGTGACGGCCAAACCCCGCAGCGCTGCC
>RGAU01000252.1 GCA_009919975.1 Gammaproteobacteria bacterium | reverse complement strand
GCACGGGCGTATCCTTTAAGGGGGAAACGGTAAAGACCACCTCAAGGTTCTCGAGCGTCGAACCGTTCATCTTTGCGCGCGCGATGCGCGTTCCGTTTGCCGCGGGGGTGCCATGGGCATAGCTCAAATAGATCATTTGGCTATCCGCAAAATCCTGGGCCAACAGCACGTCGAAGAGCCCGCCCTGGGATTTTGCATAGACCGGCGGAACCCCTTGGATCTCGGTCAACAGGGATCCATCGGCCGCCAGGTGCTGAAGCGTGCCCTCCCGTTCCGCTACGAGGAATCCGCCGTCGGGGAGCTCAGCCACGGACCAGGGAAAGCGAAGCTCGCCATTGAGCTCGGTTATCCCAGCCTCCTGGCTCGATGCCGCAGGGCTCAAAAACCCCATCACGCAGAGATACAACACGGAACGAAGAGTACGCATGGATTAGAGCGCCTAGCCGATAGGAAATGGGGGAGGGCCCGCGGCCCTGCTATGCTGGCAGCTTAGCAAAGCTTCTTGCGAATCATGAGGAGAAGTCCATGGCTCTTTTTTTGCAGCGCGTAGGCGCCTTCGCTTCGGAGCGGCGGTGTTGGCAACGGAAGCCCTAGCGGCCATGGCATCGACGCAATTTGTCCTGGCGGGGCTGACAAGCCTTGGGGTTGTCATCACCCTCGGCGATCGCCTCGCTATGACGGGACAGGACATCCTGGGCATGATGCAAATCTACCTTCCCGTGCTGGCCCTCGCCCTGGCCCTGGGCTTCCTCGTCGCCGGCGGGATCCTTAGGAAGCTCGGCCCCGCCTGGTCCCTTTTGGGCTACAGCAGCGCCGGCTTCGTTGCCGTACTCGCTGCCGTTCTCACCGTGCTTTCGCTCTTCGACATCACGCCCATTGCCGGGGCCCGAAGCCCGGCGGGGCTGGTCTGTCAGGGGCTCGCGGGGGCCGTCGGCGGCCTTATCTTCCACCGCCTCAAGCCCAGCCCCGGGGCCTAGGTGCCGCCAAGTACGCCTTTCGCTTGCAAGGCGGTAACCGTCGCCGCATCGAAGCCCAGTTCCTCCAGGATCTCCGCGCTATGCTCCCCTAGGGCGGGGGCATAGCGCGGCGCGACTTTCTCTGCCCCTTCGATGGCAATGGGGCTATTCACCGTGTGGGTCCAGCCCGGCTGGGGTTCCGCCACCGGCGTCAAGATATCGGCCGCAAGGGCCTGCGGATCCTCCGCAAGTTCACCCACCGCCGTCAAAATGGCGGCGGGGATGCCGGCTTCCGTGAGAACCGCCTTAGCGTCTTCCAGAGTCAGACGGTGGAAGTAGGTCGCAAGGGCTTGGTAAAGCGCCTCGGGATCGGCGCGCCGAGCATCGCCATCGGCAAAGCGAGGGTCATCTTGCAAGGTCTCAGCCCCCAGAGCGCCCAGGAGCTTCGGCCATTCTCGAGCTTCATTGAGAAGCGTTAGCTGAAGCCAGCGCTGGTCCTTCGTCTCGTATTGAGCGGCAAGGGCATTGGCCACGGGGCGCGCCGGGTCCCGCTCCGGGAGCGGGGCACCGCATAAGGTCATGGAAGCCATCATGCCGTTAGACCAGAAGCCGTTTGCCAGGAGGGAAGTGGTGACGCGCCGACCCTCACCCGTGCGATCCCGGGCCCAAAGGGCGGTCATGATGGCGCCATAGAGCGCCATGGCCGTGGCGTGATCGCCCATGCCCGGCGCCGACATGGCAGGCCGGGCCCCGGGAAGGCGGACCCAATCGGCAAGCCCGGAGCGCGACCACCAGGCCGTCGTATCGTAGCCCGGCTTACCGGCTTCCGGACCCGCGTCGCCGTAGCCCGTGATGTGGGCGTAAATGAGCTTGGGATTAAGGGTCTTCACCCGCGCCCAGTCCAAGGCTAGGCGCTCCGCCAAATCAGGCCGGAAATTGGTGACCAGCACATCGGCCCACCGAAGGAGGGCATCACGCACCGGTGCCGCGGCGGGGTCCTTTAGATCGAGGGCAAGGGAGCGCTTGTTGCGCCCATCAAGCACCCAGAAGTAGTTATGGTCACAGGGCGGCGAGGTGGGGCCCTGAGCCAGTTGCCGAAGAGGGTCCCCTTCGAGGCTCTCGAGCTTAATGACCTCGGCGCCGAAGTCTGCCATCACCGTGGCCGCCGCTGGGCCCGCAATCCAGGTCCCGACGTCGAGGACCCTTAAGCCCGACAAAAGCAGCGCCCCAGCCCGCTCCCGTTGCGTATCGTTCATGTATGTTCTCCCCCTAAGACCGGTGGCAGTGTACGGCCCCCTTGGAAGGCTGGCGAGCCTCCGCCGCTTCGGTCACAGTAGCCCCATGAGCGATCTAACCCTTTGGCTTTTCCTCGCAACGCTCGCCCTTCCCCTGGGGGTTCTTTCCTGGGCCTGGCGCCGAGCGCTTCGCCATGGCGCGGACGCGGAGCGGGCGTTAGCGAAAAGCGAGGCCCAGCGCGAAGTGCAGGCCACCCAACTGCTGCAGGAGCAGGAACGTCGGGAAAAGCTTGATGCCCAGCTGCTCGCGGCGGCGACGGAGAGCGCCGCCCTGCGCAGCGAGCGCGACACCCTCGCCGCCCGGGAGGCCTGGCTACGGGACTCGGAAACCCGATTAACGCAGCAGTTCGATACCATTGCGCAAAAGCTGCTGAGCGATCGCAGCGAAACCCTGGAAAAGCGGCAGCAGGAGAGCTTGGGAGCCTTGCTCGGGCCCCTTCGGGAGCAGCTAACGAGCTTTCGACAAAAGGTTGAGGAGGTGCAGCTGGCCGACGCCAAGGATAAGGCCTCCCTGCTGACGGAGCTGCGCGCCCTGCAGCAGGCTACCCAGGGCATGAATGCCGAGGCTCGGCAGCTCACCGAGGCCCTTCGGGGCGATAAAAAGCTTCAAGGCAATTGGGGGGAGCTCATTCTCGATCGGGTCCTAGAGGCCTCGGGCCTGCGAGCGGGATACGAATACGAAAAGCAGG
>RGAU01000251.1 GCA_009919975.1 Gammaproteobacteria bacterium | reverse complement strand
CGCTGGGCGTTGCTATCCGGGATTGATCTAGACCAACCCCTCGGTCGCACCGGCTTTCCTGCGGCGAAAGGGGGCGCGGGCCTTTTTCCCGTGGGGGCTTTGCTCCTCGTGCCGCGGGGTCCGGGCTTTCATCAGGCCATTGACCTTGGGCTTTCTGTAAATGGGCGGCTTCGCCAACGAGGCAGCGCACGGGTGATGATTTGGACGCCCGAGCGCATCGTTCAGGAGGCCCTGGCCCTCACGGATGCGGCGTTCCTTTTGCCTGATCGGACGGTTCGGCTAACGGCAGGTTCTTCTTTGCCCGCAGGCACCCCCTTGCTCCTCGGCACCCCGGAAGGCGTGGCTTTTCAGCTGCCGAATATCTGGATGGCGGGCGCCTTCCTACAGGCGGGGGACGAGGTCTTGGCCTGGGGCACCCATCTCGGAACTTTGGAGAATCGTATTACCACGGGGAACTAAAGCTTATCGATCGAAGCTGGGAGAAACGCTATGGCATTGCATCGTTTATTAGCAATGGAGATGGGGGTTCCGGACCCTGGCACCTTAGATCAATTCTATGCTGAGTTGGGCTTCCGCGGCGGCCCGAGACGGTGGGGTCGGGTGAATACCCGAGCGTCGGTCATTACGGAGGCGGAGGCGCGGAAGCCGCGGCGCCTGGGCCACGTGGTGCTGGGTTCTCCCGAGCCGCAGAAAACCACAGCGCTGTTTCAGGCCCTGGGGTTTCGCGTTTCCGACATGGTTGCCGGAGGCGTTGCCACCTTCATGCGCTGTTCCCCCGATCACCACAATCTGCTGGTCGCTCCCGGCCCCGTGCCCTATCTGAATCACTACGCTATTGAGCAGGAGGACTTCGACTCCGTGTTCAAAGCCGCGACCACCTATCTCGGAGCCCATGGGGACGCGAGGCAGGTGGCTGGCCCGGGGCGCCATCAAATCGGCGGCAATGTGTTTTGGTACATGCTCGACCCCGCCGGCAACATCTTCGAGTTCTTCACCGACATGGACCAGATCGTCGACGATGCGGCGTGGACGCCGGAGGACTGGCGAACCCCCGATGCCTGGTCCGTTTGGGGCAATAAGACCCAGCCAGAGGTCTTCTTCGCCCCCGATGATATGCAGGCCATCGTTGCAGGATGGCACGCAGCGCACCCATGACCCGAGGGAGCAGGAGGGGGAAGGCCTGGGTCCTAGGTTGGCTTTTGTCGCTTGCGCTCGGGCTCGCGGCGAGCCCGGGCGCTGATGCGCTGGAGGGTAGGGCGCTTCCAAATATCGTGCTCATTCTTGCCGATGATCTGGGCTGGGGGGATGTGGGCTACCACGGGAGCCTGATCAAGACTCCCGTGCTGGATCAGCTTGCGAAGAAGGGCGTGGTCCTTTCTCAGTTCCATGCCCAGCCAACCTGCAGCCCGACCCGGGCGGCATTGCTGACGGGGCAGGCTCCGGTTCGCTTTGGGATTAGCCAGCCCCTATCGAAGCTGCAACCCAAGGGGCTCGATCTCTCGGCCAAGACCCTTGCCGACCACCTCAAGGCCGCGGGATACCAAACCTTCCTCACCGGTAAGTGGCACCTCGGTCCCAGCGACTACGCGTACCACCCCCTCGCTCGAGGCTTTGATCATTTTTACGGCAACCTAACCGGGGGGGTGGGCCACTGGGACCACGTGCACGGCGGAGGCTTGGATTGGCAGCGCAACGGGCAAAGCGTCCGGGAGCAGGGCTACAGCACCCACCTTTTGGCGGCGGAAGCGGAGCGGCTGCTTAGAACGCGGCGCCGCCCGAGGCCGTTGCGGCCTATCGGTCCTTTAGCAATCCCTTTCGTCGCACCCATGCGGCCATGGTGAGTGAGTTTGATCGCGCCCTAGGTCAACTGGTGGCGACCCTTAAGGCCGAGGGCTTAGAGGACAACACGCTGCTTTGGTTCATGAGTGATAACGGGGGGCTTATACCTGAGCTCGGGCCGCGGCCCCTGGTGGGGCTGGCCAAGCTTCTTGATGCGCTCTTCGACGGCCCCGTTCCCCAGCGCACCCTCGAGTTTATTCGCGTGAATACCTTGGAAGGCGGTTCCGATAATGGGCGCCTTCGGGAGGGGAAGGGTTCCATCTACGAGGGCGGGGTTCGGGTGCCGTCCCTTCTTTATTGGCCAGGAACGCTAAGTCCCTCGACCCATGAAGGCTTTATTTCCGTTCAGGACGTTACGCCTACCTTGCTCAGCCTTGCGGGGCTTGGGGCCTCCGGATCCTTTGATGGGGTGAATCAATGGCCGGCGCTAGCCAAGCAGGGTGAGGTGGCCCCGGCGGATTATCTCGTGCTTGGCCAGGATGGGGAGGCCTTCTACCGCTGGCCCTGGAAGCTCCTCGCGCTTGGGGAGGAAACCTTTGAACTCTACGACCTCCAAAATGATCCCCTGGAGCGCACGGACTTGGCCGGGGTTCATCCTGAGCGGGTACGGGCGTTAGACGCCGCGCGGCAGCGGGTACCTCGCGCCGACTCCATCCACCTCCCCCTCGGCCAGGTGCTGAGCGACATGGACTTTTTCGGTGGGGCGGAAGATCGCCCCCCCTGGGCTGAACAAATGAAGGATAGACCCCGTGACAGTCGCTGAACCGCTCGCTTATGACGTCGCGATCGTGGGCCTCGGGCCCGTAGGCGCGACGGCAGCACTTTTCCTGGCAGAGGCGGGGCTGCGGGTGGCGGTGGTGGAGCGGGAGCGGGCCATCTATCCCTTGCCTCGGGCCGTGGCGCTTGACGGTGAGGTCGTGCGCGCTTTTCAGGGCCTGGGTCGGGCGGAAGGGCTCTGCGCGTTGCTGCAAACGCTGCGTCCCGGGGACCGCGCGGGCTTTGCCAATTCCCGGCGGGAATGGCTATTTGGGCAAGAGCTTGCCGACTTCGGGGTCAATGGCTGGCAGCCCCTTTATCTCTTCGATCAACCTGAACTTGAGGCCTATCTGCGTGAGGCGCTGGAAGCGCAGG
>RGAU01000026.1 GCA_009919975.1 Gammaproteobacteria bacterium | reverse complement strand
AGCGCCCCCGGGGGCGCTGATCAGGGTAGCGCCCGTAGCCCGTCTCCCGGGGAAAGCGAAACACCTGGTTGTCCTCACCAACGAACTCAATCTTAAGCTGGCAGCCGACGCAATGTTCTGGGACGACAATAAACACAGGCAGGTCACTCTGAGCGTTATAACCCCCGCCCGTTGAAACCATACGAACTCCTAGGACGCCACTTTCTTGATCCAACAAAAACACCTTCGCCCCGGCCTGATTCGCAATGCCTTGGCCATCCGTAATTCGCACCGCCAGGCTCAGGGATCGCCTGTCGACCCCAAGGCCATTGCGAAAAACCGGCGCCCCTCCCTCGGGACCGTAACCATCAGTCAGGGACAGATCCAAATCTCCGTCGCCGTCAAAATCGACCCAAACCACACCGTGATCCGCCGCGTTCAAAGGCGCATTGGGCGAAAGCGCATTAACGAAGGTCTTGTCCCCGTTATTGATCATTAGATAGTTAGCGGGCTGCTGAACACCCTCCGTATCCCGGGCGTAGGACGCCAGGAACAAATCTAAGTCACCATCATTGTCTGCGTCCCCCCACGCTGCGCCTACAACGCTGTGCGGATCGAGCAGTCCTGCCTCCTCAGCAACATCACGGAAACCAAAGCGGCCCTCAGTTAACGTGTTCTGATATAGGTGGTTAATGCCATAGGTACCCACGAAGAGATCGAGGTCGCCATCGTTGTCATAATCTCCTGGCGCGCAGCCCACGCCGCCTTCCCCAAGGGTCCTTTGGGTCTGATCGACCCCAAGTTCACTGGCAACGTCGATAAAGCGTTCGCTATCGTTACGCCAAAAGGCATCACTGTCGCCGGACTGATTCGCCAAGAATAAATCCAAGTCGCCATCACCATCCGCATCAAACCAGCAAGCGCCTACGGTGCGCCGTATATCAGCGGCCCCAAACCCGTAAGGGAGTGCCTCAAAACCCAATCTATCCTGAAAACCATCGTTTCGAAGTAGGCGATTGGCACCGGCTCGATTGGCGGCGTACAGGTCGAGATCGCCATCACCGTCGAAATCAACCCAGTTGGCTTGCCGACTG
Organism: Gammaproteobacteria bacterium; assembly: GCA_009919975.1. Taxonomy (GTDB): domain Bacteria; phylum Pseudomonadota; class Gammaproteobacteria; order Pseudomonadales; family Azotimanducaceae; genus Salivita. Next base: position 15,455 of record RGAU01000026.1, on the reverse strand, counting down.
AAGCGCCCTGGCAGCGGTGCCCCGACCGCCTCCGCCACTTCGACGAATTGACCTCCGTCGTTGCGGAACAAATAACTACGACTTGGGATGGGCGAGACATTGGACCCCGCGTACAGGTCAGGATCGCCGTCACCATCAAAATCACCCCAAGAAAGACCACGCAGCTCGTCCCCGGAGACGGGCAACCCTATCTCCGCCCCAACCTCCATAAAGCCCTCCGAATCATTCCGAAAGAGCAATACCGCGCCGGACTTCATGGAGACGGCAAGGTCCGGATCTCCATCGCCGTCAAAATCGGCCCAAGCGTTGGCCAATGCACCGGGGCGGGAAAACAGCTTCTGGTTGACCGCCTCAAAGGCTGCCCCCGCTACTTTCTGTTGGTCGAAGCTCGTTGCAGCAACGAAAACGAAGGCCGCTAGGGCGACGACGGGCGGGAAGAGCGGGCGCGGCATGAGGGCCTCCGAGACATTTCAGAAAAAAGGTTAAACTTATCCTCATTGAGTAGATGCACGACACACGGAAATCCGCAGTAACTTTTCCCCCGTTTACGCCAACTATTTCCTTATCTTGGCGCCAAGCCCTTCTATTTCAGAAATTTATCTTCAGACTCCCGAGCTTAGGGGTCTCGCTTACACGAAGCGCAATCCCTCACGTCACCGGTTAGGCCAGACCAGAGGCAAGATCCATGTCCAGCGTGCTTGATGCCTTTATGGAGAACGAAGCATCTTTACGCCGTTTCCTTCGCCGCCACTTGGGTCAGCAAGAAGACCTCGAGGACGCCTTACAGGAGTCCTTCCTCTTAGCGTTCAGGGCAGAGCAAAGCCAGAACATCGTCAACCCCAAAGCCTTCCTTTTCACCGTGGCAAAGAACATCGCCCTAGGCGAACACCGTAAGGCGCGAACCAGCCCTATCGATCGACGCGGTGCCTTTGAGCAGAGTAATGAGGTGTTATTGGGACAAGACGGAGCAGCAGACGTTCCTTCCCATATCGAGGGCCACAGGAAGCTTTTCGTCCTCGTTAAGGCTCTCCTCGCCTTGCCCCCGCGGTGCCGGGAGGCGTTCTTGCTACGACGCGTGGACGGGCTGAGCTTCAAAGACATCGCAGCAGCCATGGACGTTTCCATCAGCGCAGCGGAAAAGCACGTGGCTACAGGGCTGCTGCGGTGCCGTCGAGCCCTTATTCAGGCGGGCTACGAGCCCAACGAATTTGGCGCAGCCGATAAAAAGTCGCCTACTTCCATGGCGAAAGGTAGAACGGGAATGCAGAAATGAAAACTGACGGCGATAAGATCGGGAAGATCGTCGAATTCCCCGATGCAGAAGGCCCCGAGCTCGAGGCTGCGCTCTGGCTGGGCAGAGTGGAGGATGGCCTGAACGCCGAGCAGACAGCTGCCTGGCACGCATGGAGACAGGCTTCCCCAGACCATGAACGCGCCTGGCGAGAAATCGCTGGCGCATGGGACGAGGCGGCTATTGTCAGCACGGTTTTTACCAAAATTTCCGCGTACGCCCCTCGACCTCTCCAGGCACTAAGGCCAGCTCCGCAGCCAAGTACGAAGGCTCTCGTAGCTGGCTGGCTTTTCCTCCTCGCCTTCGTTGTTCTACTAGGCCTCAACACAATAGATGAAAGGCACGAGGCCGTACCAAAAACCTTGGTTACCCAGGTTGGCGAACAACACACCATCGAGCTGCCTGATGGCTCATGGATTACGCTGAATACGGCGACGCAAGTCCATTTTTCGGCCGACGATCAAGAACGAACCCTTGAGCTGACACAAGGCGAGGTTTTTCTGGACGTCGCTAAAGATCCAGACCATCCCTTTAGGGTCAAAACCAGCGCCGGCACAATCCTAGTGACGGGGACGGCCTTCAGCGTGTACCTCAAGAATCCCCAAAGCCTAGAGGTCGTGGTAGAGGAAGGAGAAGTCGAAGTTACCCCCGTTTATCCGGGACTTCCCCTCCTCGCGCCCGGCCAAGGCTCGGCCCGGACGCCGGCAGCTACGGTAGCCGTAAGGCCTGGCAGCCGTGCGTTCCTTATAAAGGGGACCGCCAACCTAGAGAGCCTCACCGCTAGCGAGATCAAGACGGCGCTTTCTTGGCGCGATGGTCTCGTTATGTTCACGGGAGAGCCCCTAGAAGAGGTTGTCCAGCATGTTGGTCGATATACCGATATCGACATTTCCATTTCCGATCCTGCGATCGCATCCCTACCCATTGGGGGCCACTTCCGGGTGGGAGAAGTGAACGCCCTTTTGGCTTCCCTTGAAATGATTTTTGGGATCTCCGCTCAAGCGTCGGGGCCGAAAACCTATACTTTGCGTCGTAAAGCCCCCCAGGACCCCTAACCCATGACCCAGTGTCAGGCGAGGGTAAAGCGAAGGAGAAATTTTCTTGGTGAGGAGATCGTTCCTTCGCGCATCTTAGAAAAGAGCTGGACGGAAATGGCGAGCGCCCTCGTTATCTCAATGCTTCTTTTCGCCTCTCTTTCTGTGAAAAGCGCGGAGCCAGAGGCGTACGCCTTTGAAATCGAAGAGACAACGCTTGGCTTGGCGCTTTCTAAGTTTGCCGAAACGATCGACGCAAACTTGCTCTATCCATACGAGCTAGGGAAACGAAAGGGCGTGTTCATCCTTCGAGGAACGTTCGAGGGAAGCGAAGCAATTAAGCTGCTCCTTTCGGGAACGAGCCTCTCCGGCCAGCTGACCGAAGATGGGGTTCTCGTCGTGACCGAGACCGCACCTCTCATCCTGGACGGCACGGAGACAGCTATGGGCACGGAAAAGAAAAGCGTTCTAACGCGACTAATCGCCGGTCTTATGGCCGCCACTGCTGGTACCGCTGCAGCGGAAGCGGCCGAGGCGGAAAGCGGAGCAGACCGAGTCTTAGAAACGGTTGTAGTGACGGGAGTTCGAGGATCTCCGCGCTCCGTGCTGGAAAGCGCCACCCCTATTGATGTCTTCTCCGAAGAAGACCTCGAACGCGTTCCTCAAGTGGGCTTATTCGAATCGCTTCGCTATCTCGTCCCATCCATCAATCTGCCACAGCGGGCGGGCGGAGGAACCGCAACCTTCATTGCCTCAGCAGGGCTACGCGGGCTGAATCCTGACCAAACCCTGATTCTCGTAAACGGAAAGCGTCGCCATAAAACGGCCCTCATCAACTCTTCCACGGGACTGTACAGCGGTTCTGCAGGGGTCGATCTCAACATGATCCCGCAGTCAGCCATCGCTCGCATAGAGGTTCTGAGAGACGGCGCCGCAGCTCAGTATGGCTCGGATGCCATTGCAGGCGTCATCAACGTCATCTTAAAAGACGCCCCGGAGGGAGGTAGCCTCACCGGGAGTGCGAGGGAGAATTTTGACCGCGGTGACGGCGAAGTGCTGACCGCAAACTTCAATCAGGGCATTGCTTTCGGGAAAGATGGCTTTGCCAACGTGAGCCTTGAATTTAGAGAATCGGAGTTTTCTAACAGGGCACGTCCGGTCCCCTCACCGGGCGACCCAGGGGGGCGCAACATTTTCCCGCGCCTTCCCGATGGCAGCTTGGATCCTCGCGAAGGGGTAATCGACCGTTTAGTTACCAGTAACTACGGGAGCTTTCCTCAAAACACCGTGGCGGCCGCATTTAATAGTGGTTTCACCGCAGGGGATGTGGCCCTTTACAGCTTCGGTACCTTCACGGAGCGCGATTCCGTACTGGATTTCACCTTCCGATCCCCAAACAATGCCCGCAACGTCGCCGAAATCTACCCTTTTGGCTTTCGCCCCCGGGAAGAGATCCGTGAAACGGATTATGAACTCGTAGCAGGCGGCCGCGGCGAAATGGGCGGCTTTGATTACGACCTGTCTGCCAGCTACGGAACCAATCAAACAGATTGGGTAAACACGCAAGGGCTCAACGCGAGCCTTGGCGCTGCGAGCCCGACTTTCTTTGATCTCGGCGGCATCGACGCCGACGAGATGATTATTCAGTTTGATGCGACTCGGGCAGCGCAGCTGTCTGGCGGCGGCACCCTACAAACTTCCCTCGGCCTTCAATACCGAAATGAAGGATTCAAGATTCGTGAGGGCGAGCCCCTAAGCTATGCCGACGGGCGAAATGGCGCTCCGCCCGCAGCCCAAGGCTTCCCAGGCTTTGCCCCAGAGGCTGTGAACGATATCGACCGCAACAACACCGGCGCCTATCTTGAGTTCGGCTGGGAACCGACCGACGCCTTGTTTCTGTCTGTTGCAGGGCGCTACGAAGATTTCTCTGATGATTCGGGCAGCGAGTTTGTTTACAAATTTAGCGGACGCTATCAAATCAGCGAGGCGCTCTCAGCCAGGGCCTCCTTTAACACAGGGTTCCGCGCCCCGAGCATCCAGCAACTTGGCTTTCGCGGCAGCCGAGGCCAATTCCAAGACCTCGATAACGATGGCGTCGCCGAGACTATTGTCGTCCGCCAGACTCTTCCGGGCACAGACCGCGCCGCCCAGGCCCTCGGCGCTACGCCCCTTACCCCCGAAACTTCCCGAAACTTCAGCGTCGGGTTCGTGTATCAGCCGCTCAGCAATCTGGACCTTACCGTCGACTTTTACCGCATTGAGGTCGATGATCGTATCGCGCTTTCAACTCAGTTCAACCGCGGTGACAACCGCGCCACTGCCTCGGGTACAACCATCGGCGCCGAGATATCTGGCTTGCTTGACGCAGCAGGCTTCGACGCGTCCCTCGGCGGGTTGAACTACTTCACAAACGCCATCGATACCACCGCCCAAGGTGTGGACGTAGTGCTCACGTGGTCCCTGGATGCGCCCGCCGGAAACTTTAACAACAGCATCGCCTTTAACTACAACGACGATGAGGTCAGCGATGTGAAGGCAAATCCGAGCGAGTTGGCGGGGTTGGTTTTTGCCTCTGGGGAGAGCCTACAGCAGTTCGATCGGGCCCGGCTCGCCACCTACTCGCGGGAAATCCCCCCGTCCAAGTTGGTTCTCAATAGCGTTTACACACTGGGGAGCCTCGTCGCCAACCTCCGCGCCGTTCGGTTCGGGGAATGGGAGAACGTGGCCGCCGCCGCTGCGAATGATACGAAGAACGACCCCGCCTGGATCGTCGACCTCGAGCTAGGCTATGAAATGCCTAACGGCCTTGAGATCTACGCTGGCGCCAATAACATTCTTAATAACTATCCCGATGAAGTGCGCCCCGTAAACGGTATCGGAAACGGCTTCTACGATACGACCTCCCCCTACGGGTTTACTGGCGGAAGCTGGTATCTGCGCGGCGCCTACCGCTGGTAAGGCACTGCCCCGGGAAGGCGGCCCTTAGCTGGGCAGCCGCCTCTCCCGGGGCTTTTTAGCTCACCCTCCGAGGACACGGCCATGCGTGCTTTTTTCTCTCTTCTTATTGCTTGCGTGGTCGTCGCGCCATCAGTCGGCCTGACCGACCCGCAGGGGCTGCCCTCAGGATCGATCGTCGAATATCATCTGATGGTGCCCATGCGGGATGGGGTGCGCTTGGCCACAGACAGTTACAGGCCCGCGCAGAGTGGAACCTTTCCAACCCTTTTTGTCCGCGATATCTACAGCAATGGGTCGAACGCCGTTCGCCAGCGCTATGCGCGCTGGGCACTTGAGAACGGCTATGCGTTTGTTTTCCAGTCCGCCCGGGGACGTTACGACTCCGAGGGTGTTTGGAACCCCTATTTCCAGGAGGTCAAGGACGGCCATGACACTTTGAGTTGGATCGAGAATCAGCCTTGGTCGAACGGCAAAGTCGGCATGTTTGGTTCTTCGTATCTTGCCTCTGTGCAGTGGCTCGCGGCCTTGGGGCAACACCCCGCCCTCAAAGCCATCGCCCCGGCCATGAGCCCTGGCAACTACTATCGCGACGTCGCCTATCCTGGCGGCGCATTTTCTCTCCTTTCCCGGGCCAGCTGGGGCCTTGGCCTTGTCGGAAGCCGAACTAACCAAACCTATCCTATAGATTGGATCTCAGCGGCCAGGCATCTACCGCTGAAAGACCTGGGTCGATCTCTCGGTCTGCGCGCCCAGCACTTTGACGACTGGCTCGCCCATCCAACCTATGACGACTATTGGAAACCTCTGAATCTTGAAGAGCGAGCGCCCGAGATGGGGGTGCCTGCACTAAACATCGGCGGGTGGTATGACGTTTTTCTCCGCAGCACCCTGGGCAGCTTTACAACAATGGAAAAGGAGGCCGCAACGCAGCGCGCCCGTGAGAACCAGCGGCTGGTTATAGGACCCTGGGTCCATGGTTGGAATAAGCGAAAGGCGGGAGAGCTAGACTTTGGAGCCACCGCCGAAATTGATGAGGAAGCGCTTCAGCTTGCCTGGTTCGACCATTGGCTAAAGGACAAACCCGTTTCAGACAATGCGAAAGTGCGGATCTTTGTGATGGGTGATAACGCCTGGCGGGACGAAGAAGAGTGGCCCCTGGCCCGTGCTCAGGCTACCCCTTACTACCTAGCCGAGGGAGGACTGATCCGGCTAGAGGCCCCGACCGAGGGCGAGGCGAATCTATCCTACCGCTACGATCCACTCGATCCCGTGCCCACCCTGGGGGGCAATATCATGCGTCCAGAGCTTCGAGGCCCTTTTGATCAAGCACCTTTGGATGGCCGAGCAGACATACTGCGATTCCAAAGTGAACCCTTTACGACGCGCACGGAAATCACCGGGCCAGTCAGCGCAGTGCTTTATGTCTCGAGCAGCGCGGTGGACACGGATTTCATGGCCAAACTTATCGTGGTCAAGGAGGATGGTCGGGCCTTTAACCTAGTCGACGGCGTTGTACGAACTCGCTTCCGGGACGGCTACGAGCGGGAATCTCTCATGTCCCCTGGGGAGGTCATCCGCATTGAACTCGACCTCTGGGCCACAAGTTACGCATTTGCGCCGGGAGAACGTCTTCGCGTCGACATCACCAGCAGCAATTTTCCCCGCCTCGCCCGCAATTTGAACACTGGAGCGCCCTTTGCGGAGGGAAGTTCGACAATGGCAGCGGAACAAACACTTTATTTTGATCGTTCGCGCCCGTCACACCTGGTGTTGCCGATTATTCCCAACGAGGCCCCTTAGCACCTTGGCGCAGGGGCCAAGCTAGCGCTGATCGGGGTAGCGCCCGTAACCCGTCTCCCGGGGAAAGCGAAACACTTGGTTTTGCTCTGCGTAACGCTCCCAGAAAGTCACGAGGGTCGCCAGCCGGGCAGGCTCCCTGCTCGATAAATCCGTCTGCTCACCGGGGTCCGTAGGCAAGTGATAGAGCTGCCAATGGTCCGTTGAGAAATCCCAAAGAGCCTTCCAGGGGCCGTCCCAAACGGCGCGATTCCCGTAGATTTCCAAGGCAAAGGGCGCGCCCCGATCTTCCGAAGTCAGGCGTTCCGCAGTCAGCGGAACGCCGTCTAAATCCTCCGCAGGCGCCCCCGCCCAAGCCAATAGGGACGGTAGTACGTCCGTCACCGCCACTAGGGCGTTGCTGGCGACGCCTTCCGGAAGCACCCCCGGATAGCGAAGCAACGCTGGGGTCCGCGTCCCCCCTTCGGAAAGAAAACTCTTGTAGCGATTCAGGGGCCCGGCACTAACGTGGCCCCAACCCCGCCCCAGACTGACATAGGACCCCGGCCCGCCCATGGCCTCGAAGGAGAGATCAAAGGTCCTGGGGACCCAGGTGGCATTATCGGCGATAGCCATCACGTCATTGCCCTCGGGCCCGTTATCCGAGAGGAAAAGCACCACGGTGTTGTCGTCCACCCCTGAGGCCTCCAGGGCCGCAAAGAGCCGACCCAGCTCCCCATCCATGTGCGCGATGAGGGCGGCATAAATCTCCATGCGCCGCGCTTCCTCCCGCCGTGATGCTTCCGGGAGGTCCTCCCAGGCCCCGAGCGCTGCCGGGAAACTCGGGGCCGATGCCAAGGCGGGAAAGCGCTGCGCCAGCCGCGCGAGTCGCGCCGCCCGGGTCGCGGCCCAGCCTGTGTCGTAGGCTCCGGCGAAGCGATCGCGCCAGGCCTCCGGCGCCTGCAGGGGCCAATGGGGCGCGGTCAGGGACAGCTGCAGCAGGAAGGGGGCATCCTGCCTCTGAGCCCGATCCAAATAGGCCAGGGCCTTATCAACGTAAAAAGACGACGAGAAGAAGTCCTCGGGCAAGGCCCCGACCGGCTCCCCATCTTCCCAATAGCGAAGGGCTTCATCGGCGGAAAGCGTACCCACGGCATCGGCAAAATGGCTACCGCCCCCCTGCTCCAAATAAAAGCTGTGGTCAAAGCCCTGGGCCGGGGGATGGGCGGAGGGATCGCTACCCAGATGCCACTTCCCAACGAAGTAGGTTTGATAGCCAAGGTCCCGAAGGCGCTTCGGAAGCAAGGCAAGCCCCTCCGGGAAGGCACCCCGGTAGCCGGGCCGCGCCGCGAGCTCGGGCATGCGCCGCACCGCGGCAGGATTGGCCCCATAGCCCACGGCGTGGTTGTCCCGCCCGGAAAGGAGCATGGCCCGAGAGGGCGTGCAGGAGGCATTGGCATGGAAATTCATGAGCTGCACCCCCTCGGTCCCGAGGCGATCAAGGTGGGGCGTGGGAATCTCACTCCCGTAAAGCCCCAGATCGGTGAAGCCCAGATCGTCGGCGACGATGAGCACCACATTGGGCGGCGTGCTCGCCCCTGCGGCATTGGCCAGCAGCAGCAACAGACAGGCAAGGCGTTTTGGCACCGCGTTCTCCCTTTCCCCGGAACCCTGGACGATCATGGGGGCTTCGGCCATGCTTCAGCAAGGACAGCGCGAAGACGCTGCGCAGACGTTACGGGGACCACATGGGGCATGGGGGCTGGACTCGGCTCGGGCCGGGCTTACTGTTTGCGGGCGCGGCCATCGGCACCTCCCACCTAGTGCAGGCCACGCGCGCCGGGGCGCTTTACGGGCTGGGACTCCTCCTGTTTATCCTCCTTGCGAATGCCCTAAAGTATCCAAGCTTTCGCGCAGGCCCCGCCTACGCCGCGGCCACCGGGCATTCGCTCCTCACCGGCTACCAAAAGCAGGGCCCCTGGGCCCTCGCGCTTATTGTCCTCACGCAGTTCCCGGTGCAAGTCATCATTTTGGCAGCCTCAGCGCTCACCTGCGCGGGACTTCTGGGTGCCCTGGGCCTTAAAACGCCCCTCGCGCCTCCCGCCCTTGGCGCCGTGCTCCTGGTGCTCGCCTGGCTTCTGGTGCGTGCCGGCGGCCTTCGAGGCCTCATTGCGCTAAGCCGGCTCTTCGTGGCCACCCTGACGGTCACCACGCTCCTGGCCACGGCCCTGGTGCTCCCCGAGGTGTCCTGGAGCGCTGAGGCGCTCGCCTTTCCGCCCCTCTCTACCGGTTTGCTGCTGTTTTTGGTGGCGCTTTTAGGCCTCATGCCTTCGGCCCTGGATCTTTCCATCCTTCACTCCCTCTGGGCCGTCGCCGACCGCCAGGCCTCGAACGAGGACGCCCCGGGAGCGGGACGCATGGCGGAGGCGCTCGCCGACTTTAAGGTGGGCTACATCGGCTCTGCCGTTCTCGCAGGGTGCTTTGTGATCATGGGCGCAGGGGTGATGCACAGCGAAGCCATCGCACCCGAACCCTCCGCCGTGGGCTTCGCCGAGCAGGTGATCGGGCTCTACGCCGCGTCCCTCGGCGACGGCGCCGCAGCGCTGGTGGCGGTGGCGGCGCTCGGGGTGATGTTCACAACCTTGCTCACCATCATCGACGGTTTTCCTCGGGTGCACAGCGCGGCGCTCGTGCTCTTTCAGCGCGGAGAAGAAGGGTCCGGCCCCGTGGGCGCCGTGGGCGCGGTGCTCGTGGCCCTCGCCACGGGCCTCCTCCTCACGCTGCTCCAGCACTTCCTGACCTTCATCGATTTCATGACCACGGCCGCCTTCCTCGTGGGGCCGCTGATTGCCGTTTTGAACCATCGTGTGCTCAGCGCCGAGGAAATGCCCCCGGCCCTTCGACCGAGTGCCGCGCTCCGCGCCTGGAGCCTTGCCAACTGCCTGGCATTGACCGTTCTTGCTGGGCTCTACCTTCTGAATCGCCTAGGAGCGATGCCATGATCCTCACCCCCGACGCGATCGAAAGCTGGGCACAAAAGCTCGACGAAGCGGAACAAACTCGGCGAACCATTTCTCAGCTCTCTGCCAGCGCCGAGGGCCTAACGGTAGCCGACAGCTATGCGGTGCAGCGCGCCTGGGTAGACCGTAAGGTGGCCCGGGGCCGACGCGTCATCGGCCACAAAATTGGCCTTACCTCCCGGGCCATGCAGCTGGCTTCCGGCATCGATGAGCCCGATTTCGGCATCCTCCTCGACGACATGCTGCACTACGGCGGCGCAAGGCTCGCCGCCGACGCCTTCCTCACGCCGCGCCTCGAGGTGGAGCTGGCTTTCTATCTCAAGGCCCCGCTTCAGGGCCCGGGCGTTACCCTGTTTGATGTGCTCTCGGCCACGGCCTGGGTCGCCCCGGCCCTCGAGCTCATCGATGCGCGCATCGAGCTCGCGGACCCGGAAAGCGGGCGCCGACGCACGGTCATCGACACCATCGCAGACAACGCGGCGAACGCCGCGCTGATCGTCGGAGGCCAGGTGAGGGCGCCGGAGGCTATCGACCTGCCCCGGGTCGCCGCAACGCTTCATCGCAACGAGGTGGTCGAGGCCTCGGGGGTTGCCGCGGCGGTGCTGGGCCATCCCGCCCTGGGCATTGTCTGGCTGGCCAATCGCCTCGCGGAGCACGGCGAGGGCCTAGCCGCGGGAGAAATCGTGCTCTGCGGTTCCTTCACCGCCCCCGTGGCCGCGCGGCCCGGGGATAGCTTCTTCGCCGACTACGGCGAACTCGGCACCATCGCCGTCCACTTCAGCTAGGAGCAGGCCCATGAGCGCTTTCCAAGAACGCCTCGCTGCCGGGGAAGGCATGGTCGGCCTTTGGCTGGCCCTCGCCGACCCCTTCGGCGCTGAGATTGTCGCGAGCGCCGGCTACGACTGGCTTCTGATTGACGCGGAACATGGCCCGAACGATTTGCGTTCCGTGCTGAGCCAGCTTCAGGCCCTCGCGGCTTACCACAGCCAGCCCTTTGTGCGCCTTCCCCACGGGGACGCGGCGCTCATTAAGCGCTACCTGGACATTGGCGCGGACCATCTCTTGATTCCCATGGTCGACTCCCGGGCTCAGGCTGAGGCCCTGGTGGCGGCCACGCGCTATCCCCCGGACGGCATCCGCGGCGTCGGCGCAGGCCTCGCCCGGGCTTCGCGCTGGGGCGCCGATCGCGAGTATCTCGCCAAGGCCAACGGGCGCGTGCAGCTGTGGATTCAGATCGAGTCCGTGCAGGCCCTGGATGCCTTTGACGCCATCGCCCAAACTCCGGGGCTCGCGGGGGTGTTTTTTGGCCCCGCGGATATCACTGCCTCTCTGGGTCGCCTGGGCGCTGCGGATGATCCGGAGATGGAACAGCGGGTGCTGGACGCCATTGGCAAAGCGCAGGCCCTGGGGGTGCCTTCGGGGCTCATGACAGGAAGCGAACGCTTTCTGGGGGAGGCGCGGAAGGCCGGAGCTACGCTCCTAGGGGTGGGCGCCGACACCGCCTTGCTGGCGGCCACCCTGCGCCGCCATGCGAAAGGCCTCAAGGGGACGCTGAAGTAGCGCGCCCCTAAAAGCCCCGGCCTTTCTCGAAGACCCGCATCGTTCCCGCCAGCGCGTCCATCCTGGGCACGGCGAAGCCTAGCTGCTTGGCGAGGGCCTGGGGCGTCCACAGCAGGGCTTCGAGCTCGAGAGGGCGCCCCGCCTCCGCATCCTGCAGCATGGAGGTTTTGAAAGCGCCGAGGGCCAAGGTGACGTCGTGGCGATCCTCCGGACTGTCCTCGATGGGACAGCCCAGGGCCCGCCCGAGCTCGGCGGCTTCATCCATGATGGCGGAGGCATAGGCGCGAAGATCGGGATCGGACAGCAGCACGTCGCAGGTCACTCCGGTCAGTGCCGACAGCGGATTCATGGTCATGTTCCCCCACAGCTTGTACCAAACCTCCTGGCGGAGGCTGGCCACGCTTTGCGGTCCCACTTTGAAACCCGCGGCCTCAAATACGTCGACCACCGACGCCAAGCGCGGTGCTCCGGCGTCCACCACGGGGCCAAGCAGAAGCCCATTCCCCATCACATGAACCCCATGCCCCGGGGCCGCCAGGGTGGCTGAGGCATGGACCACGGAACCGAGTACCTGATCGAGGGGCCACGCCTGCTCGCAGACCCCGCCGGGATCAACCCCCGGGAGGCGGGCGCCCCGGAGCGGCGCCGGCGCTTCCGCCAGGAACCACCAGGGCACCCCGTTACACAGGGGCACGATGGTCGTCGCTCGGCTAATGGCCGGCGCAAGCTGCGCCGCTAGGACTGGCAAGGCCTGGCTTTTCGGCGTCAGCAGCAAAAGATCGACCGGGCCCAGGGCCTTCGGATCATCCGTCGCAAAGACCGGTGTAGCGCTTTCCCGACCCTCAAAGGTTAGACGCAGCCCCTCCCGCTGAAGCGCCTCCAGGGTTACCCCCCGAGCAAAGCAGCGGACCTCATGGCCGGCAGCAAGCAACCGCCCCGCTAGCCACAGACCCATAGCACCCAGCCCTGCGACCGCGATCTTCATGCTTGCCCTCCCGGGGAGCGACGCTTTGCCCGCGCGCGCTGAAGCGCCTCACGAAGGGCGTCGGGAACCCGCGCATCGTTACCCAGGGCGACGCGCCGCGCCTCCTCCGAATCCTGCGGCAGATGGCCCGCCTCGGCTCGAGGTGCGGGTCGTGCCGTCACCGTCACGGTCAGGGTCCCCAGCTGGGAAATGCTCAAGCTGATCTCGTCGCCGGGGGCGACGGAGCGGGAATGGCAGGGCGTCCCCGTCAACACAAGATCCCCGGGCATGAGGGTGATGTGCCGCGCCAGATCGGCAATGAGGTATTCGGGACCCCAAATCAGCTCTTCGCCAACTTGCGCATCCTGTACGCATTCACCGTTCACGAAGGTTTGCAGGCGCGACGCCCGGGGATCGACGCCGGAAACGAGTCCCGGGCCCACGGGACAGAAGCCATCCATGCCCTTAACCCGCAGCATGGAGCCCGAATCCGTGTCACGGAAATCGTGAAGCCCCAGATCAAGCACGGGGGTAAAGCCCGCAATGCACGACCAGGCTTCCTCTGGCGTCACATCCCGGGTGGGGCGACCGATGACCGCTGCAAACTCCCCTTCGTAGTTCAGGTACTGGCACCCCTCGGGACGTTCAACCACGGCCCCATGGGCAGCCAGCGCCGTCACCGGCTTCATGAAATAGGTGGGATGGGCCGTGGGCTGGGGCACGCCCCGGGATTCAAAGCCCCGGGAACGATAGGTCAGATGGGGGCAGAAGATGCTTTGCGGGGTGCAGGGCGGCAACGGGGGTAGGGCATCGAGGGCCACCGCGGGACCCCCGTCCAAGCGAAGCCGGTCGCCTTCCACCTCGCCCCACCGGGGAACGCCGTTATGAAGTACGCGCCGCCGCTCCCGTCGCGGTCCCGTGAGTACGCTCATGCTTCCCCCTCAAACCAAATATGGATGTTCCCCGTGCCCCGAGCGTTTTCGTACTCCGAGAGGCATTCCCCGGGCGCTGTGCATGCCGCGCCGCCCAGCGCCCCCACCATTTGTAGATAGTGCGCCCCGAGGGCTTCCCAGGGCAGGCGGCGAAAATCCTCGGCGAAGTCCCGTAGCAGATCGCCGTGACGCCCCGCCGAGAGCAGGGCAATGGCCTCCTGATCTCGAGCGCGGTGATGCGCCGAGGACACGTTGTCCGGGTGGTAGATCCGCGGATGCACCTGCTGCCAATCAATGGGCACAAACTTATGGCTAAGGGCCCCGGAGGCGAGGATTACCACTCGCTTCCCGGACCGGCGAATGGCTTCTCCGAGCACGGCGCCCATGGCCAAGAAGTGTTCGTTCTGCGCATTCTGGCAGCAGCTTAAGGTCAGCACCTTCTCGCCCTTGCCGAGCGCATTCACCAAGTTCACGGTACCGTAGTGTCGGGGAAGGGCCGGATGGTCCGCGCAGCGCGCCATGATGCCCCGCTCCCCGGCGACGGCCTCACAGAGGCGCGCAAGGGCCGGATCGCCGTCGTAGGCATAGGGCCGATCGGCTAAGTACCAGGGCATCTCGTCGGACACGTAGCTTCCCTCGTAACGCGCCCCCGCATCGATCAGGTGATAGCCCGTGGTAAACCAGTGCGTATCAATGATCACGAGCGTATCCGCAGCCACTCGATCAAGATGGCGCCGCAACCGCTCATAGCCCGCGATCAAATCCGAGTCCCGCCCGGCCCCTGCCTTCAGGCGAAAGCCTTCCTCCTGGGCTAGACCCGGGTGATGCGAGACCAGGGCCGCGCCAACGATTTGCCCAGGGGTCGAGGACACCTCAGTCATCAGCCGATCTCCTTAGCGGTGGGCAAAGCTGGGTTCAAAGGGGGCTTGGGGAACGATGATGTCCTTAACATCCGAGAAGAACTCAAAGCTCCAATCACCGCCCTCACGCCCCACTCCGGATTGCCGGCAGCCCCCAAAGGGGGCGTCCAGATCACGGATCCCGAAGGAATTGACCCAGATAAAGCCCGTGCGAACACGCTCAGAGACGCGAACCGCATCGGCCTCGGGGCCGAAGCACACGCCCCCCAGGCCATAAACCGTGTCGTTGGCCAGGGCGATGGCCTCTGCCTCATCGGCGAAGGCCTGGGCCACCAGCACGGGGCCGAACACCTCTTCCTGCACGATGGGATCGGAGGCCGGGAGCCCAGTCAGCAGGGTGGGCTCGAAATACAGAGCCCCCACGCTCGAGGGCGTGCCCCCCCAGCGAACCTCCGCGCCCCGCGCCACCGCCCCATCCACATAAGCCTTCACCCGAGCAGCCTGCCGCGGATGAATCAGGGGTCCCACCTCCGTAGCCGCTTCCCGGGGATCCCCCACGGTCAGCTGCGCGACGTAGTGGCCCATGCGCTCAAGAAAAGCCTCGAAAATCCCTTCGTGAATGAGCAGGCGCGTCCCCGCCAGGCAAACCTGCGTCGCATTGCGATACATCAGGGCCCCGGTGCGCGCCGCCAGATCGAGATCGGCGCCCGGGAGCACGATAAAGGGCGACTTGCCCCCAAGCTCTAAGCTACAGGGTACGAGCCGCCCCATGGCGGCGGCACCGATGGCCCGCCCCGTGGCGGTGGAGCCGGTGAAGGAAATGCGAGCGAGTTCGGGGCGATCGATGAGGGCGGCGCCGGTCCCCGCCCCCGTGCCCTGAAGAAGGTTAAGGACCCCCGGGGGGAGTCCCGCAGCCTCAGCAGCCTGGGCCACCAGCGCGCTGGAAAAGGGCGCCCACTCCGGCGCCTTGAGGATGCAGGTATTCCCCGCCGCCAACGCCGGCCCAAGCTTCCAGGTGCTGAGCATGAGGGGCGAATTCCAAGGGGTGATGATGGCACAG
>RGAU01000250.1 GCA_009919975.1 Gammaproteobacteria bacterium | reverse complement strand
CCGTCAGCTCCGACGCCTAGCGCCGCACCGGATGCATGGGGGGGCGGGGGTCCATGCAGGCCACGGGAATTAGGCACAGTACGAACACCCCGGCGATCACCCAAAACGCGTCCTGATAGGCCACCATATGTCCCTGGAGCCATACGGCACGGCTAAGCATGGAGAAGGCCATAGGTTCGTAGGGAAGCTCTAGCCAATCCGTCAGCCCTCCCTGGGTGAGGGTCGGGAAGAGCTCTTTAAACCAGAGATAGAGGCCCACCCCATCCTGCTGCACCGCTGGCGCCATGGCTGCCACGTGATGACTCGTCCGCTGATCCAAAAAAATCGCCAACCCGTTGATGCCAAAGGCGCCACCGAGTTGTCGAAGGAAGTTCACAATTCCCGAGCCTTGGGCCAGCTGATGCATGGCCAGGGGACGCATAGCGGCCGCATTTAGGCAGGGGAAGATGAAGGACAACCCTACGCGTCCAATCAAGGCCCACAGGCCAATGGTGAGAAGAGGCGTCTGAAGATCGATCTGCGCCGTCAGCGCCGCCGAAAGGCCAAAGACTACGGTGCCAAAGAAAATAAGCGTCCGGGCAGACATCTGGTCCGATAGGCGACCCGCGAGCGGGAAGAAGATGGCCATCATTAGCCCCGCGGGGAGCATGAGAAAGCCCGAATCCGTGGCCTTCAGCCCTACGATCGTTTGCATGAACAGGGGCAAGAGGTAGGTGGACCCGTACAGCCCGGCTCCGATGATAAAGGTGACCACCGACGCCGCCAGAAAGCGTCCATTCGCGAAGAGCCGAAGATCGATCATGGGGTCGGGGCGGTGAAGCTCCCAAGCGATAAAGCCCCCTGTCGCAAGCGCTGTCACCGCAAAGAGGAGGGCGCTCAACTGGTCCTGGAAGTCATCCGCGGGGCCCTCAGAGAGCGCCACGAGCAGCGCTAAGAGCGCAATGGTCAGCAAGATGACCCCAAACCAGTCAAAGCGAGGGCTTGCCGCATCGGGCTCCCGCTCCGGCATAAACACCATGGCCAGGGGGATGGAAAGGAGGGCAAAGGGAACGGCAACGAAAAAGACGTAGCGCCAGCTTAAATGATCAATGAGCAGCCCCCCCAGCACTGGACCGAGGGCCGGGGCGAGGACGACGCCAATCGAATAGATGCCCATGGCGGTCCCCCGGCGATGGGGGGGAAACACCTGGAAGATAATCAGCATGGACACGGGAGTCATGAGCCCCGAACCCGCCCCCTGAATCAAGCGGGCCAGAATGAGCGTATCGCCGCTTTGTGCAATACCGCCGAGCACGCTTCCTAGGAGGAAGATCACCATGGAGGCCAGGTAGGCGGTGCGAATGCCGAAGCGCTCCACGCACCAAGCCGCCAGGAGCATGGTAACCGTGGTGGCGGCGAGAAATCCGGTGGCAAGCCACTGGGCATCATCCGGGGTCATCCCCAGGGCGCCCATGACGTCGGGAATGGCGACGTTAATGATGGTGCCCGTGAGGAGGGTCGCGAAGGAGCCGAGCATGGAGGCGAAGGTCACCCACCAGCGATAGGCGCTGCCGTATAGGGAGAAGAGCTCCCGTATCCGCTGCCGCGCGTCGATATCCCCGGGAACGGGATGGGGCCCGGGAAGGGCCCCCTCACTCGGCAATTTTAAGCTCCACCATCATGCCCGGCTTTAGCGCCAGGGACGTTTCCGGAAGCTCAAAACGTACCTCAATGCGCTGAGTGATTTTCGTGAAGTTACCACTGGGGTTGGGGTTCGGCAGCAAGGCGAATTGGCTCGTCGCCGCCGAGCCAATGCGGCTGAGCGTGGCTTCCAGGGGTGCATTCGGGAAAGCATCGACGAGGACCTCGGCCTTCTTACCGAGGGCCAGCTTGGCAACGTCCGTCTCCTTAATGTTCGCCGAGATCCACAGCTTTTTGGGATCGTGAAACATCGCAAGACGCTGCCCCGGCGCCACGTATTCGCCGGGGTCCACAAAGATCTCATCGACAATCCCCGAGGAGGGTGCGTGAAGTTGATGGTCCCGTAGGCGCACCGCAGCTTGAGCCGCTTCCAAACGCGCCTCCGCCAGGCGCCCCTCGAGGGCCTCAAGCTCCGCTTGCAGGATGGCCACTCGATCCCGACCCGCGCTTTCCTCCTCTAGCGCACTGCTCTCGGCGCCCACCGCCGCTTCGGCGGCGGCGTGCTGGTCCCGGGCTTGGAGGTAACGGCTTTCTAGCTGCTCAAAAGCCTGCGGGGAGAGGGAGCCCTTCGCGAGCAGCTGCTCGCCCCGGTGGTAGGCGGCCTCCGCTTGCTCTAGGTCGTGGGCGTAGGCCTGGGCCTTAGCCTCTGCGGCCCGGAGCTCCGCCGCCTGCCCTGCATGACGGGAGGCCGTCTGCCGCTCGGCCATGGTGCGCTGACGGGAAAGGGACTCGTGTTCTGCTTCGAGGGCTTCCACCTTCTGGAGCAGACCGGCATGGATCAGCGCTGCCATCTCATCGTCGAGCTGTAAGAGGGCTGCGCCTTCCGTAACCTCAGCGCCTTCCTCCACGGGCACTTCCCGAACCCAGCCGGGGACTCGCGCAGATAGGGCCACCATGGTGGCGCTGATGCGCGCGTCGGTGACGTAGATATGGGTGAGTCGATCGGCGAGCCAAGCGCCAAGGGCCAAAATAGACACGGCTGCCAACGTCAGAGCGAGGCGATTTCGGTGCGCCGGAGACCTCCCCGTCTCCGCCGCGGATGATGCTTCAGACATAGCTCGGGCTCCCCTCCCGATGTCCTGCCGCGCTCTAGATCACGGCTTTATCTGGAATTCTGACACATTCCGCATTCTCGGAGATGCAGCGAAACACCCGGATCGCGGCCTCAACATCCGCGGGATCGCAACCGGCAAGGAGCTGGATACTGGTTTGCTCTCCGGCCCGACGAAAATCCTCGGCGAAGGCAGCGCCCGTCTCCGTGAAGTGCACCGTTTTCGAACGGCGGTCCGCTTCCCGAATG
>RGAU01000249.1 GCA_009919975.1 Gammaproteobacteria bacterium | reverse complement strand
TGGCGCTCATGCCTTCCAGTACGAAGCGCTTTTCGCCGGTCAGGACGAAGCCGTCGCCTTCGGCCTTGGCCGCGCAGGCGATTTGTGCCGGGTTGTGGCGTGCACCCTCGTCCACCGCCAGGGTTAGGATGATCGAGCCATCCACCACCCCGGGGAGCACGGCGGCCTGCTGCGCCTCGCTGCCGGCGAGGCGTAGGGCGCTGGCGCCCACGAGGGCGGAGGCCAGGAGCGGCGAGGCCGTCAAGTTCTTCCCGAGCGCCTCAAGGACGAGGCCAAAGGTGAGATAGCCAAGATCAGAGCCGCCGTGGGCTTCGGGCACGAGGATGCCGGTCCAGCCCATCTCCACCATGCCCTGCCAAGCATCGCCCATGATGGCGCCGGCCGCTTTGCTGTCGCGCATGGCGCGGAACTTGGTGACCGGGAATTCATCTCGGACCCAAGCTTCCGCCTGATCCCGAATGAGGGTTTGTTCTTCCGTTAATGCAGCCATGCCCGTGTTAACCCTTTTGCGTCGTCTCGGGCAGGCCGAGAATGTTTTTAGAAATAATGTTGTTCTGCACTTCGGCGGACCCGCCGTAAATGGAGATCGCCTTGCCCCAGAGCCACTCGCGGACCGTGTCGAGCTCCTGAGGACGGAAGGCTTCCCCTTCCCAGCCCAGGCCCCGGTAGCCCATGAGTTCGATCATGAGCTCGGAGCGGGTTTGGGACACGCTGGTGGCGGAATTCTTCATGATCGACGCCGCCGCGCTGACTTCCGCGTTGCCCTTGGCTTCGGCGGTGATGCGCTCCGCCGTTAAGCGATGGGCTTCCGCATCCATGAGGTGACGCGTCAGGCGGGCGCGAAGATCAGCGTCCTCGAGCTTTCCGTCCGCGGTTTCGCCGGCGTAGCGCTTGGCGATGGCCTGGAGCGATTCGCTCTTGCCGCCGGCCCCCGGTCCCCGGGCGCTGGTTTGGCTCGCCCGCTCGTGCTGGAGCAGGCGCTTCACCACGCTCCAGCCCTTGTTCAGGGGACCAAGGAGATCGCTCTTTTCTGCTCGGGCGTCGTTGAAGTAGGTCTCGCAGAAGGGCGAGGCGCCGGAGATCAGCTTGATCGGGCGCGTTTCCACCCCGGGCTGATCCATGGGCAGAAGCACGAAAGACAGGCCGTCGCGCTTCGGCGCTTGGGGCTCGGTGCGCACCAGAGCGCCGCACCACTGGGAAATGTCCGCCCCGGAGGTCCAGATCTTCTGGCCGTTCAGCGCGAAGTGATCGTCCTTGTCCTCGGCCTTGGTGGCGAGGCCGGCGAGATCCGACCCGGCGTTTGGCTCGGAAAGGCCCAGGCACCAGCGGATTTTGCCGCTGGCGATGCCGGGCAGATGCTTTTCCTTCTGCTCATCGGTGCCGTATTCAAGGAGCGTCGGGCCGACCATGGTCACGCCCATGCCCGCCATGAGGGGGATGGGGTTGTAGCCCCCGGCGCGGCCAATTTCCTGGGAGATCACTCGAGCTTCGGCGGGAGTGAGGCCTGCACCGCCATAGGCCTTGGGCCAGGTGGGGGCGCCCCAGCCTTGCCCCGCCAGCGCGTCGCGCCAGCGCTCAAGGGCCTGGGCCAGGTCGCCGTCGCCGGCGCCTTCCATGGAAGCGGGTTGATCTTTGAGTTCCTGGGGGAAGTTGGCTTCCACCCAGCTGCGAACGGATTCGCGGAAAGCGTCGCCAGCGGCGCTGGTAGCGGTACTCATGGACAAGGTCTCCCTCGTTTAGCCCGTAGACAAAAAAAGGCCCGTTAAGCCCTCCCAATTAATAGAAACGAAAACTCCGGCTAGCGGCCGTAGGCGGCGCGTTCGAAGGCGCCGAGGCCAGCGATAGCCGCAGGGTGGCAGAAGGGCAGGCGCTGGGTGGCCCACACCCCTGCGAGGCCTGAGGCTCCATCGAGCCAGAAGTAGCTATTAAACAGCCCGGCCCAGCTGAGGCTTCCGGCCTGCCGGCCGTGATCTCCGGGGCCCTCGTGGCGCAGGAAGCCATAGCCCCAGCTGGCTTCGGACCCAAAGCCCATGTCCGAATCCTGGCTCATGGCTGGGAGCACGCTGGTCATGGGGGTCACCGCCAAGGGGGCGATTTGATTCGCGCCGAGCCGCGCCGCCATGGCCTCGCTGAGGATGCGCTGGCCGTCAAGCTCCCCGCCCCGGAGCAGCGCCCGGAGGAAGCGCCCGTAGTCTTCCAGGGTGCTGAAGAGCCCCGCTCCCCCGCTGGGGTGCTGGGGCGCCGGGGGGAGGCCCTGGAGGGCTGGGCCCTCGCCGACGTGGACCTTGGCCATGCCCGTTTCATCGGGGTTGAAGCTGGTTTGGGTCATGCCCAGGGGCTCGAAGAGCTGCTTGGCTAGAATGGCGTCCAGGCCCTCCCCAAGGACCGTTTCCAGAATTTGCCCGGCGATATCAATGCCAATGCCGTAGCCCCAGGCGCTGCCGGGTTCGAACACCAGAGGCGCCTCGAGGCCCCCAACGGGGTCGGCGAAGAGGCTCGGCACCGCCCCCGCCTGCACCGCGGAGAGCAAAGTGCCGCTGAAGAATTCGTAGCTGAAGCCGGAGGTGTGGGTGAGCAGCTCGTGGAGCGTCGGGGCTCGGGCCGGGGCCCGGCGCTGGAGACTGCCATCGTCGCCAATCTCCATAAGCTCCAGAGAACGGCCTGGAAGGTAGGCCGTCATGGGCGCGTCGAGCTCGAGCGTGCCCGCTTCCACCTGCTGAAGCACGGCAACCGTAGCCAGGGGCTTGGTCATGGAGGCCAGGGCGAAGCGCGCGGCGGGGGTGGCGGCTTCGCCGCTGCTCCGGTCCAAGGTGCCCCGGGCGCCGAGGTAGCGGGTGCCGTCCCGGTCCCAGAGGCCGGCGAGGATCATGGGCAGGTCCGGGTCTTGGCCGTGGGCGTCAAGCGCGTGATCTAGGGCGTCGGTGGTGCTCATGCTTAGCGAATCCCGATGGGGTTAATGATGGCCTGCACGGCGCCTTCGAAGCGCGGCTGG
>RGAU01000248.1 GCA_009919975.1 Gammaproteobacteria bacterium | reverse complement strand
GGTCACCTTTGACCGCGTGCTGCTGATTGCAGAAGGCGACGACATCAAGGTCGGTACGCCCTTCGTGGACGGCGGTGAAGTCACGGCGGAAGTCGTGGGTGAAGGTCGGGGCGATAAGGTGACGGTGATCAAGTTCAAGCGTCGCAAGAACTATCACCGGAAGCAGGGACATCGTCAGAGCTACACGGAAGTCCGTGTAACGGGCATTCGCGGTTAAGGAGGCGGTAGGCCATGGCACACAAAAAAGCAGGCGGTAGTACTCGCAACGGCCGCGATTCAGAGTCAAAGCGCCTTGGCGTTAAGCTCTTTGGGGGCCAAGCCGCTAAGGCGGGGAACATCCTCGTCCGGCAGCGCGGCACCAAGTTCCACCCCGGCACTAACGTGGGCTTGGGTCGGGACCACACCCTCTTCGCCCTTGCCGATGGTAAGGTGAAGTTTGAGATTCGTGGGCCGCAGAAGCGTCGTCACGTGAGCATCGAGCCGGCGGAGGCCTAAACGGGGCCTTAAGCCAAGGGTCCCCGATATTCGGGGGCTAGCGAAAAAGCCCCGGTTCCCGGGGTTTTTTTTTGCCCGGCGCAGGGCCGCGGCATGGGAGGAAGGGGCAGCATGAAGTTCGTAGACGAGGCGGTGATTCGCGTGGAGGCGGGCAAGGGCGGCGACGGGTGCCTGTCCTTCCTTCGGGCGAAGAATTTGGCCAAGGGCGGCCCTGACGGTGGCAACGGCGGTGACGGCGGTGACGTGATCCTCTGCGCTGAAGCCGCCTTGAATACCCTCGTGGATTTTCGCTTCCAGCCGCGCTATCGAGCAAAGGCGGGGCAAGCGGGCGCCGGCCGGGAGATGACCGGGCGGCGAGGCGAGGATGCGCTCGTGAAGGTGCCCGTAGGTACGACGGTCATCGACGAGGAAACCCTTGAGCCCCTTGGCGATCTCACCGAGCCTGGCCAGACCCTCCGCGTCGCCGCGGGGGGGCGTCATGGACTGGGTAACACGGTGTTTAAAAGCTCGGTGAATCGGGCGCCCCGGCGCACGACCAAGGGAACGCCGGGGGAAGTGCGCAACCTGCGACTTCAGCTCAAGCTCATCGCCGATGTGGGGCTCCTGGGTCTTCCCAACGCAGGGAAGTCCACGCTCATTCGCGCGGTCTCAGCGGCACGCCCCAAGGTAGCCGATTACCCCTTCACCACCCTCGTGCCCAATCTTGGCACCGTGCGCATCAGCGCTGAGCGTAGCTTCGTGATGGCCGATGTTCCAGGATTGATCGTCGGCGCCGCGGAGGGCGCGGGGTTGGGTACTCGTTTCCTTCGCCACCTCTCGCGCACCCGTATTCTGTACCACGTGGTAGACATGCTCCCCATTGATGGCAGTGATCCCGCGGAGAATCTCGCCGCCCTGGAACAGGAGCTCGCCCGCTTTAGCCCAGCGCTCGCCCGGCGTCCCCGGTGGCTTGTGCTGAACAAGCGCGATGCCCTAGACGAAGAGGGTCGAGCCGTCGTTCAGGCGGCTTGCAAAGCCGTGCTCCCCGAGGCACCGATCTTCGAGATCTCCGCGGTCACCGGCGAAGGCACGGAAGCGCTGTGCTATGCCACCGCAGAAGCCCTAGAGGCCCAGCGAGCTGGAGAGCTTGAGGATCCCGCGCAGCGGGAAGCGGAAATTGCTCTGCAGGCTGCCATCGACGAGGATTTGCTCGCCCGGACGGCGGAGGCGCGCCGCCAGCGCGCGGGGGCTGATGCCGACGATGAAGACGACGAAGACGATAACGGTGACGTCGAGGTGCACTATGTCCGCTGAGGGGGCTGCGGAGACTGGTGGGATGGACGCTGAATCGGAAAGGGTTGTGCAGGCCGCAGGCGCTGAACGCCTGCGGGATGCCCGGCGTTGGGTGATCAAGATTGGCAGCGCCCTGCTGACGGCCGACGGTGCGGGGCTCGATCTGTCTGCCATGGCCGGCTGGGCCCGGGCTCTCGAGCCCTGCCTGACTCGGGGCGATGAGATCATCCTGGTGAGTTCCGGCGCCGTTGCCGAGGGGGCAAGGCGCCTGGGCTATGCGCAACGCCCGACTACCCTCGAGGCCATTCAGGCCGCGGCGGCGGTGGGTCAGGTGGGTCTTATTGATGCCTGGGCTAAGGTGCTCGGCGCGCTAGACCGCACGGTGGGATTGGTGCTGCTGACCCACGATGATCTCGCGCATCGCACCCGCTATCTCAATGCCCGGGGCACGCTGCGGACCCTTTTGGCTCAGGGTGCGATACCCGTGATCAATGAGAATGACACCGTAGCCACGGAAGAGCTGCGCTTTGGTGATAACGACACGCTGGCAGCGCTGGTGGCGAATCTCATGGCCGCCGACGTATTGGTGCTCATGACGGACCAAAATGGGCTCCGGCTGCGTGATCCGCGAATCGACCCCTCGGCCCCGGTGCTGACCGCGGCGGCAGCAGGAGATCTACGCCTTGATGCGATGGCCGGGCCCTCCGGGGGGGCTCTGGGACGGGGGGGTATGGTGACGAAAATTCGGGCGGCCCGTTTGGCGGCCCGCTCCGGTGCGGTGACGGCGATCGTGGGGGGGCGTACCCCAGAGGCGCTATCTTCCCTCCTTTCCGGGCAGCCTGCGGGCACCTTGCTGCTGCCGGACCAGGCGCCCTTGGCGGCGCGGAAGCAATGGATTGCGGGGCAGCTTCAAACCCGGGGAACGGTGGTGCTGGATAGTGGCGCCGTTCGCGCTGTAAAGGCCCAGGGGCGGAGCCTCTTGGCCGTAGGGGTTCGCGGACTTCGAGGGCAGTTCTCCCGTGGTGAGGTCGTCGCCTGTGAGGACGAAACGGGGCGCGTGGTCGCGCGCGGCCTGGTGAACTTCAGCGCGGAGGAGATGGCATTGATTTTAGGGGCGGGGACTGACGAGATCGCCGCGCGCCTCGGTTACCCGGGCGCGCAGGAAGTCATCCACCGAGACGATCTGGTGGTGCTTTGAGGTGCTAGCCCTTGAGGGCGTGAACCTG
>RGAU01000247.1 GCA_009919975.1 Gammaproteobacteria bacterium | reverse complement strand
CGCATGCCGCCGAGCCAGCGATCCACGTCTTCTCCCTTACGGCGCACATATTCCCCGACCTCAGGGTGGGGTAGCACGTAGAAGCGCTCCTCCCGCAAGGTATCGATGACCACCGCGGCGAGCTCGTCGGCTTCGATGATCCCGTCCGTTTGCCCATCGCCCAGGCTCCGAGGGGCCATGGCCGTGTTCACGCCCTGGGGGCAGAGCACGGACACCTTGATGCCATCGTCCCCGTGGGTCACGGCAATGAATTCTGCGAGCTTCACGGCAGCGGCCTTGCTGACCGTATAGGGACCGCTTCCCAGAGCCGCGAGGAGGCCGGCAGCGGAGGCCGTATTCAAAAGATAGCCCTCGCCCCGTTCGATCATGGCCGGCAAAACGGCGCGGGCCGCATAGAGATGGGCCATGACGTGGAGTTCCCACTGGCCTTGCCAGATCTCATTGCTGGCCTCCAGGAGGGGGCCGTCGGCCCGGGCGGAGGCGCCGGCGTTGGAGCAGAACAGATCGATTTGGCCGTGGTCCGCGAGAACCTTTTCGACCAGGGCGTGGACCTGGGCTTCATCGGTGACGTTGCAGGCATAGCCTTCGCAGCCGAGCGCCGCTGCCGCGGCCTTTACGGCGGCCTCGCTCAGATCGGCGAGCACCACGGCGCGGGCGCCCTGGGCCAGGAAGGCCTTGGCCATGGCCTGGCCAATGCCGCCGCTTCCCCCCGTGATGACCGCAACCTTACCTTGAAGCTCCATGCCTACCTCCCCCGGATTTGGTGTGCTGGGAGTCTGGCTTGAGCGGGCCGGGGAGGCAAGGGAGGGGCAAAGCTGCTAACGTGTAATGGCTTAATCTGGGAGGACAAGCGATGAAACAGCTTTGGAAAGGGGCGGTGCTGGCCGTCGCCGTAGTATTGACGGGCTGCGCGGCGGAACCCGCGGAGACCGAACTCGAAATCGCCCAGGCCGCCGGGGCGCCGTTTTTTGAGGGCATGGGCGCCTACACCATGCCCATCACCACCAGCGATGCCTACGCACAGCGCTACTTCGATCAAGGCATGGTGCTGGCGTTCGGCTTCAATCATGCCGAGTCCATTCGCAGCTTCCGCGCCGCGCAGGCGCGGGATCCGTCCTGCGCCATGTGCTTCTGGGGCGAGGCCCTGGCTACGGGGCCGAACATCAACGTTACCAGCAACGGTAAGGCCATCATGAGCCCCGACGAGCGCCGCCGGGCGCGGGCCGCCATCGACCAGGCCCTGGCCCTCATGGAGGGCTCGAACGCGCGGGAGCAGGCGCTGATCAAGGCGCTAGATAAGCGCTACGACGGCAATCCGGAAACGCCGAGGGCCCCGCTTGATGAGGCGTGGGCACAGGCCATGGGCGAGGTTGCTGCGGCCTATCCGGAGGACAGCACGGCAGCTTCGGTCTACGCCGAGGCGCTGATGAACACCATGCCCTGGGATTACTGGGGTCCCAATGGGGAAGCGAAGCCTGAGACGCAAAAGGTCATCGCAAGCCTCGAGCGCGTGCTTGTCCAGGATCCGGACCACCCCCTGGCGCTGCACCTTTACATTCACGCCCTGGAAGCCTCAAGCAATGCGGCGAAGGCGGAAGCGGCGGCGGACCGGCTCACCGATCTCGTGCCCGGCTCCGGGCACCTGGTGCACATGCCCAGCCATATCTTCTTCCGCGTCGGGCGCTACAACGACGCCGTGGAGGCGAACATCAAGGCCGCGGACGTGGATGAGGCCTACATCGCCCAGTGCAACGCCCAGGGCTTTTACCCGGCGATGTACTACCCCCACAACATTCACTTCCTGTGGGCGTCGGCGAGCATGCAGGGGCAAAGCGCGTTGTCGTTGCAAAGCGCGCGCCGGGTGGTGGAGAACGTCCGTGTGGAGCAGGTGGAACAGTTCCCCACCATTCAATTCTTCCGCACCGTGCCCATGCTTTCCCTCGTCCGCTTTGGGCGCTGGGAAGAGATCCTTGTGGAGCCCGAGCCGCGGGAAGACTTCGCCTTTGCTCGCGCCATCTGGCACTACGGCCGGGGCGTCGCCTTAGCGGCGCAGGGGCAGGGCGACGAAGCGCTTGGGGAGCTGGCGGCCATGGAGGCGTTGGAGGACCGGGTGAACGAGATCTTCCTCGGGGCCTCCTATCCCGCGAAGTCGCTTCTGGGCATTGCGAAGGCCCTGCTGCTGGGGGAAGTGGCCTATCGCGCCGGGGATGCGGCAGCGGCCATCCCGCACTTTGAGCAGGCCGTGGCCCTTCAGGATGCCTTGCCCTACACGGAGCCGCCCTTCTGGTATTACCCGACGCGCCAGTCCCTCGGGGCTGCTTTGCTGGCCGCCGGGGAGGTCGCCGAGGCTCAGCAGGTCTTCGAAGAGGATCTGCACGAGTACCCCATGAATGGTTGGTCCATGTTTGGGCTGGCTCAGGCGCTGGAGGCCCAGGGGGATGACGCCGGGGCGAGCGCCATGCGCGCCCGCTTCCAGCGCACCTGGCAGCTGGCGGATGTGGAGCTGACCAGCTCCACGCTCTAAGCAACCTTTGGGGGCAGCGCCTTGCGCTGCCCCCAGGGGCTTAGGAAAGGGGCTGGGCACTTGGGAAAGCTCAGGCAGATCCTGCAGGCGCTTAAAGGCCCGGTGCGCTTGATCAAGCTGGCGGACCCAGCTCGCAAACCACACGGCGCCAAGCTCTACCACGCCGATTCGTAAGCCCTTAAAGCGGTCCAGCACCCCATCGAAGATCATGGCGCTGAGGAACAGCTGAGCGTTGTAGCCAATGCTCATGTAAGCCAGGGCGTCCCGGGGCGCATCGCCGGCCTTCGGCTCGGGCACGGTGCGGCCATTGGCGTAGAAACTTGCCGGGACGGGATCGTAGTAGCCGCCGTTCACCCCCACGTGCAGCAGAAGGGGCAAGCTGCTGGCTTCCACCGCGGCCCAGAAGCGGTCATAGGCGGGGTGGGTGAAGCTCTGTCCGTCCTGTGGCGCAATGGTGTCGATAAGCACGCCCCCGGCGCCTTGATGGAGGGCCTCCTGGAGGTGCTCAAGAGCCCGCTTAGGGCCGGCGCCCAGGGGGATGTAGGCCGAGGCGCGA
>RGAU01000246.1 GCA_009919975.1 Gammaproteobacteria bacterium | reverse complement strand
CCCGCAGGTAGGTGAGCTCCGGCGCCGTCTCCTCCGGACGATAAAAATCCGCCGCCTCCGCGGCCTCCCGGGGCAGAGGAATGCCCAGGCGCCGGGCAAAATCGACCCGTTCCTCCGCACTCAGATTTTTCTTCTGGTGCACCGTATTCCGGCCCTGGGAGCCGGCCCCCATGCCATCGCCCTTCACGGTTTTCGCGAGAATCACCACGGGCTTACCCACGGAGCTCACGGCTTCCGCGTAGGCGGCGTAGAGCTTCTTCACATCCTGGCCGCCACGCTTGATGGTGGAGATCTCTTCGTCAGAAAGGGAGTCCATGAGGGCTTTCAGCGCCGGAGTCTGCTCCACCCAGTGCTCCCGCTGGAGGGCGCCGGGGGAAACGGAGTACATCTGGTAGTCCCCATCCAGCGCCTCTTCCATGCGCTTGGCCAGATGCCCCGCCGTGTCCCGGGCCAGCAGCGGATCCCACCCGGAGCCCCAAATCACCTTGATGACGTGCCAATCGGCGCCGCGGAAGCTCCGTTCGAGTTCCTGAATAATTTTCCCATTGCCGCGCACGGGCCCATCTAAGCGCTGCAAATTGCAGTTGACGACCAAGATGAGGTTATCGAGCCCCTCCCGACTGGCCATATTGATGGTGCCTAGCACCTCCGGCTCGTCGCTCTCGCCGTCGCCGAGGAAACACCAGACCTTGCCGCCGTTGGCGGGCTTAAGGCCCCGGTGCTCGAGATACTTGGCAAAGCGCGCCTGATAAATGGCCGAGGGGGTGGAGAGGCCCATGGAGGCCGTGGGCAGGGTCCAGAAATCGGGCATGCGCCGGGGGTGGGGATAGGACGACAGACCGCCCCCGGGGGTGAGTTCCCGGCGGAAAGCCCGCAGCCGCCGCTCCTCAAAGCGCCCCTCGAGGAAGGCGCGGGCGTAGACCCCCGGCGCCGCGTGGGCCTGAAAGAGGAGCTGATCGCCGCCGTAGTCAGCGCTGCGCCCGCGGAAGAAGTGGTTAAAGCCCACCTCCATGAGCGTCGCCGCCGATAGATAGGTGGCGATATGCCCCCCAACGCCCTCCCCCGTATCGAAGGCCTTGAGCACCATGGCCGCCGCATTCCACCGCAGGAGGTTTTCCAAGCGCCCTTCCAGAGCAGCCTGCCCGGGATAGCGGGGCTCGAGATGGGGGGGAATGGTATTCAGATAAGGCGTATTCAGGGCCGCCTCGGGCATCACCAGCCCGGCCTGGGACGCAAACTGCTGGAGGCGCCGCAGGAGTTCTCCGGCGCGTTCATCGCCCTGGAAGCGAAGAACGGCCGCCAGCGCATCGAGCCACTCCTGTACTTCCTCCGCCCAAGCGGGTTCTTCCTGCCGACCCAGTGTCTCTTGCTTGCCCATGATCATCTCCCTGCCTCGGCCCCCAGTATACGGGAGCCACGCCCCCTGGCAGGTTACCCTCAACCACTTTTCCCGTTCGGAGCCCTACGATGAGTCAACGCCTTGCAGGCAAATCCGTCTTCCTTACCCACGCCGATCGCTACATGGGGCCGGCCATCCGCACGCGCTTCGAGGCAGAGGGCGCCCGGGTGCAAATCAGCACGGACAGGCCCCAAAGCGCCGAGGCCGGGGAGGCGCTACTCAGCGACGTCGAAGGTCTTGATGTGCTCGTGGCCAACCTGGCCTTCCCGCCCCAGCCTGCCCTGGTCGATGCCATTGATGACGCGGACTGGCACGCCCTCTTCGACCACTTAGTGCATCCCCTTATGGGCCTTGTGCGGGGCGCCGCCAAGCGCATGAAGGCCGCCGGTGGGGGTCGAATTATTGCGGTGACCAGCGCCGCCCCGCTGCGCGGCATTCCCAAGAACGGCGCCTACTGCGCCGCCCGGGGGGCCCAAAACGCCTTTCTCCGCGCCGCAGGACTGGAGCTGGCCCGGGACCACATCTCCGTAGCCGCCATTGCCCAGAATTACATCGAGAACGACACCTACTACCCGCCGGAACTCCTTAAAGACGAGCGCTTCCTGTCCCGCATGCGGGAGGTGGTCCCGGCGCAGCACATCGGCGACCCGACTGCGACTGCCGATCTGGCACTGTTCCTAGCGACGGAAGCCCAGTTCATGCCCGGGCAAATCTTTCCCCTGGCGGGGGGCTGGACCACCACCCTCTAAGGCGCGAAGACCAGGTGCAGGAGGGGGCCGCTCTGGGTAACATCAGGGGGTCCGCCGCCAGCACCAGCAAGCTCAGCGCCGACGCCATCCGCGCCAAGGTGGCTACCGTTGATGAAGCGGCCATCATCGCCGCCGATCCGAACAACTGGCTGGCCCACGGCCGCACCTACGACGAGCAGCGCCACAGCCCGCTTGCGCAAATCAACGCCGACAACGTGGGCGAGCTGGGTCTGGCCTGGTACTGGGATACGGGAACCACCCGAGGACTAGAGTCCACACCCATCGTGGTCGACGGCGTCATGTTCAACACCGGATCCTGGTCTACCGTATTTGCGCATGACGCTCGTACCGGCGAGCTGCTGTGGAAGTACGATCCGGAAGTCCCCCGGGAGTGGGGCGTTTACGCCTGCTGTGACGTGGTGAATCGCGGTGTCGCCGCCTGGAAGGGGCGCATCTACGTAGGGACTCTCGATGGTCGCCTCGTCGCTCTAGACGCGGGCACGGGAAAACCGGACTGGTCCGTTCAAACCACCCCGAAGGATCGTCCCTACACCATTACCGGCGCACCGCGGGTGGTCGACGGAAAGGTCGTCATCGGTAACGGCGGGAGCGAGTACGGTGTCCGGGGCTTTATCACCGCCTACGACGCGGAGACCGGCGATCAGGCCTGGCGCTTCTACACCGTGCCTGGCAACCCTGACGATCCCATCGAGGGCGAGCACCTCCAGGCAGCCATGAGTTCCTGGCGCGGCGGAGAATGGTGGAAGGTCGGCGGCGGCGGTACGGTCTGGGACTCCATGGCCTACGACCCCGAACTCAACCTTCTGTACATCGGAGTCGGTAATGGTGCGCCTTGGAATCGCCACATCCGAAGCCCCGGGGGCGGAGATAACCTGTATCTGTCCTCCATCGTTGCGATCAATCCCGACGACGGCAGCATGGTCTGGCATTACCAGACGACACC
>RGAU01000245.1 GCA_009919975.1 Gammaproteobacteria bacterium | reverse complement strand
TGCGCCGGGGGAAGGGGGTAGCCTCAGGGGCCTCGCCCGTTGGCGCGCGGATCAGCGCTATGCCCTGCGAGAAGCGCGGCAAACACTGCGGGCCCAGCCCCTGGGAACGGCCCTCATCGTCCTAACCTTGGCCGTTGCCTTGCTGCTCCCGGCGGCCCTTGAGCGCGTGCTCGCGCTTACGGAAGGCAATCTTGCGCACTGGCCCACGACGCCGCGGATCAACGTGTTCTTTGCCAGCCCCGAGCCGCCGGCGGCGCTGATCGCCCGCTGGCGGGCCCATCCAGAAATCGGTGCCTTGGAAGTGCAGTCCTCGGAGGCCTCCCGCGCCGAGTTTCAGGCGGCGCTGGGCATGGAGACCGCCCTAAGCCGAGGGCTCGCGGGGGCGGCGATGCCGCCCCTGCCCTCGGTCGTGATCGTCACCCCGCGCCCGGAAGCGCAGAGCGCGGCCCGCCTGAAGGCCCTGGCGGAAGGGCTGGACCGGGAAGCCGGTGCCCTGGGGGTGCAGGTCGATCTGGCCTGGGTGGAACGGCTCCAGGGCACGCTCGGCTTTTTCACCCAGGTGCTGGTGCTGTTCCAGGGCTTGCTGACGGCGGCGGTGGTGCTCCTGGTGGGCGCCCTCACTCGCATGGCGCTCCTGGAACGGCTGCCCGCGCTCCGCACGCTGCGTCTGCTGGGGGCCAGCGACGGCTTTCTCCTCGCGCCCTTCCTCTACCAGGCACTGGCCTACGGGGTGGCTGGGGGGCTGCTAGCGGCCCTTTCCCTCCTCGCGCTGGAAAGCAGCCTGAC
Source organism: Gammaproteobacteria bacterium (assembly GCA_009919975.1). Lineage (GTDB taxonomy): Bacteria > Pseudomonadota > Gammaproteobacteria > Pseudomonadales > Azotimanducaceae > Salivita. Next base: position 2,334 of record RGAU01000245.1, on the reverse strand, counting down.
CCCAGCCCTCCAGGCCCTGGCCACGGCCTATGCCCTGCCCCTCGCCCCCGGGGGCTCGGCGGTGCTCGCAGCCCTTTCCGTGCTGACCGAGGCGGTGTGCTTCGCTTTCCTGGGCGCCCTGGGCGCCGGGCTGTGGGTGCTGGGGCGCTTTGACCGCTTAACGGCTCCGAGCTCCGGGCTTTAGCACTCTCCTGTAAAGACTGCTAAAATGGATCTCATTGAGTTTGGAGGTTCCATCATGAGCACTCGCCTTTTGGCCATGGACGCCTTATCGCCGGGCCGTGATTTAGACCACTACATCCATACCGTGAGCTCCTTTGAGATCCTCAGTGCAGAGGAAGAAGCGGCCCTAGGCCGGGCCCTGCGCGACGAAGGGGATCTCGAGGCCGCGCGTCGCCTTGTTCTGTCCCACCTGCGCTTCGTGGTGCATATGGCCCGGTCCTATGCCGGCTATGGCCTCTCCCAGGCGGATCTCATCCAGGAAGGGAACGTGGGCCTTATGAAGGCCGTTAAGCGCTTCGACCCGGACTTTGGCGTGCGCCTCGTGTCCTTTGCGGTGCACTGGATTAAGGCGGAGATGCACGAGTTCATTCTCCGCAACTGGCGCATCGTGAAAGTCGCGACGACCAAAGCGCAGCGCAAGCTGTTCTTTAATCTACGCAGCCAGAAAAAGCGCCTGGGTTGGATGAACGCGGAAGAGGTCGCCTCCGTCGCAGAGACCCTGGGCGTGAGCCCGGAAGAGGTGACCCGCATGGAAGGGCGCATGGCGGCCTTCGATGCCCACTTCGACCTCGACCACAGTGAGGACGACAGTGCCCCCATGACCGCCCCGGCCGCCTACCTGGCTGCCGAGGGCGCAGACCCCGCCGAGCAGGTGGAGGCTGAGGATTGGGAAGACGCCACCGTAGGCGCTCTGCAGCAGGCTCTGGCGGGGCTAGATGAGCGAAGCCGAGACATCATCCAAAGCCGCTGGTTGGCGGAAGATAAGGCCACGCTCCACACCCTCGCGGACCGCTACGGCGTATCCGCCGAGCGCATCCGACAGCTTGAGCTTGGGGCGTTGAAAAAGCTCAAGGGCGCGATCGCCGCCTAAGGTGCGCGATCTCCTTCTCGTCAGTGCGGGCCTCCTCGGCGCCTCCGGGGTGGCCCTAGGTGCCTTCGGGGCCCATGGCCTGAAGGCGCGCCTCGGCGCAAGCCTCTCGGTCTGGGAAACGGCCGTGCAGTATCACCTGATCCACGCCCTCTTCTGCCTGGCCCTGGCCCTGGCCCTGCGCCTCGGCGCGCCCCCGGGGCTTCGCCTTTCCGGTTGGCTTGCGGTGGTGGGGGTTATCCTCTTTTCTGGCAGTCTCTACGCGCTCGCCCTTGGTGGACCGCGCTGGCTCGGGCCCATCACGCCCCTGGGGGGGGTGGCCTTCATCGTGGCCTGGGGCCTGGTGCTGGTGCAGGGGCTGCGCGCGTGAACGAGCACTGGCGGCCCATTCGCAGCTTTGTGCTGCGCACCGGACGGGAAACCCCCGGTCAGGCTCGGGCCCGGGCCCGGCTCGCGGAACGCTTCGCCATTCCCTGGCCCGAAGCCCCGCTCCCGACCGACTACTGGGATGGGTGCTTTACGGAGCGTGGCCCCATGACCTTGGAGATTGGCTTCGGCATGGGGGGCTCCCTGGCCGCCATGGCGGCGGCGGAGCCCGAGCGTCGCTTCCTGGGGGTTGAGGTACACACCCCGGGGGTGGGCGCGCTCATGGCGGCGCTAGAGGAACAGGGCCTCACCAATGTGCGCGTGCTTGAGAGCGATGTGGTGCCAGCGCTCGAGCGCCTTTTCCAGCCGAGCTCGCTCGACCGGGTGCAGATTTTCTTCCCGGACCCTTGGCCAAAGAAGCGCCATCACAAGCGTCGCCTCATCCAGCCCCCCTTCCTTGAGCGGCTGGCGGCCTTGGTTCGCCCGGGAGGGCACCTGTGGCTGGCCACGGATTGGGCGCCCTACGCGGAGGCCATGGGGGAGGCCCTGGCCGAGGTGCCGGCCTGGAAAGCCCTGCCCACCGCCCCACCCCGGCCGGAAACCCGTTTTGAACGGCGCGGCCTGCGGAAGGGTCATGCGGTGGTGGACCTGTTTTTAGAGCGCCTGCCCTAGCGCAAGGGAGTGCGCCCTAGCGAGAGAGGGCCGCCAGCAGGGGGTTTAGGAAGCGCAGGCCCTGGTCCGTAGGCGCCAGCCGTTCTTCTCGTAGCAACCCCGCCGCCACCTGCGCTTCGCGCTCCGGATCCAAGCAGGCCCGGGGCAGCCCCGTGTGGGCTTCGAAATCCTCGAAGGGGATCCCCTCCCGAAGCCGAAGCACGTTC
>RGAU01000244.1 GCA_009919975.1 Gammaproteobacteria bacterium | reverse complement strand
CGTGGTGAAGCTCCGCGCGGGCGAAGACCGTATCCCCCTGCGCGGGCCTCAGGTAGCGAATGGATAGCTCGCTCGTCAGCGCCATGGGCTCGAGGCCCACGGCGCCGAAGAGGGCATACCAAAGCACGGCGTCGCACAGGCCGAAGATCGTGGGGCCGCTGATGATATTGCCGGGGCGCCGAGCGCGCTCGTCCGGTGTGATAGCGGCAAGGGCCCAGCGCTCCCCGACCTCGATGCAGCGCTGGCCGGAGATGGGAAAGGCCTCGGCCAGATAGGCATTGATTTCCTCGGCGGTGATGGCGGCGCTCATTTCGGATTCCTTGTGGATCGGGGCGGATACCCCAGCATGGGCAAAGCGCAGGCGAAAAAAAAGGCGGCCCTGCGGCCGCCTTTCGGATGAGCGCGAAAAGCGCTTAGAGGTTGTAGGTCAGACCGACCTTGATCATGCGGCCGAAGGGGCTGTGGGTGTAGGGATCGTAGTTGAGATCCGTCTGAGCCCGCGGCGCCAGATTGTCGAAGAGGTTGAACACGGAGACGTTCACCCCGAGCTTGTCCTCCATCAGGGAGACGTTGTAGTTCACGTCCACCGTGAAGTGCTCGTCGATGGTCTGAAGGTCCGCAATGGCGCCTTCGTCATCGTATTCACCCCAGTAGCGGCCGGTCACCGTCAGGCGGTGCGCATCGCGGGAGAAGCGTGCGAAAACGCTGCCCTGCAGGTCCGTGATCGGCGTAATGGTGTTGCGGTTGTCGTTCAGGTTGCCTGCGAAGTCCCCGCCGGCGAGGAGGAACACGCCGCTAAAGTTTTCGAAGTCACCGACGTCGTATTCCGCCGTATAGGTGCCCTGCGTACCCACTTCGAGGAGACCGAAGTCCGTTTCGAAGTCGTACTGACCGAACCAGTCGATACCAGAGGTGGTGATGTCGCCACCATTGATGTAGTTGATCCGGATCCGCTGGATGGCGGACAAGGTGCCTTCCGAGCCGGGCTGGAAGATGACCTGCTGCTGGACACCACGGCGTTGAAGTTCTCGACCTGGAGCGGATTTTCGAAATCGAAGCGCCAGTAGTCCAAGGAACCGAAGAAGTTCCCGGTGTCGAGGACCACACCAAAGTTCGTCGCCAGCGCCGTTTCCGGCTCAAGATCGGGGTTGCCGCTCGTGTCCACAGCCTTGAAGGCGTTCGCCGGGGCCGTGAACTGGAGGGACGTGGTACGACCTTCAAGGAAGTTCTGCGGGGGGCCGCGGAACGTCGTGGACACCGAGCCCCGGAGGGTGATGGCGTCCGTAGCCTGGAAGCGCAGGGCCAGCTTGGGATCCACGGTGGAACCCACGTTACCGCCGTAGTCTTCAAAGCGCACGGCCAGCTGGGCGTTAAGGCGGTCCGTGAGGGGAAGGCCAAGCTCAGCGAAGGCGCCGTACACGGTCCGCTCCGTATCCGCCGGGAAGGTGCCGGACAGGAAGGCGAAGAGGCCGGTGTCGGTGGTTAGGGTCGACTGGGTGCAATCCAGCGTATCCGTGTTCCCGAGGGTCACGGAGACCGGGTCCACGAAGGGGCAGGGATTGATGGTCAGGTCGTTAATCGCCGCGGGGGAGAGCGAGAACTGCTCGTTCCGCGTTTGGATCCCCGCCGCCCAACCCACGGTGCCGCCCGCGAGCTCGATGGGCAGCTCGCCGTTGAAGGTGGCATCAAACACCAGCAGCTCGTAGCTGGTCTCGGAGCTCAGGTCCGTTTCCAGCCAGGGCTGGAGTTCCCGGTTCATACGAACGAGATCGGTGTTGGCGTTCGGGTTCACGTAGCCGTTCACGAAGGACCGCTCGAGGCCGTTCGAAAAAGGCGTGTGGTAAAGGCAGCCGCCCTGGCCGGGGGTGCCGTTGACCGGATCGCAGTTCGGGCCGCCGAGGCCGTCGAGAGCTAGAGCCAGGCGCTCCACGTACATGTCCGGCGTCGTGCTCGTGCGATCCCGCTTGGACCAGGATACCGCGACATCGAAGCCCAGCTGGCCGTCGAAGAGCGTACCGTCGAGACCCGTGGCCAGGCGGTAGGTGTCCGTTTCCCGCTCGCCGCGACGGGGCTCACCATTTACGTACCCAGCAGCGCCCGCATGGCGGGTGAGAGGGTACACCGCCAGCGTGCCCGCGGGCAGGAGCCCAGGGTTATTCGCGATCAGATCCTGCACGCCGGGGTGATCGGCGGAGACCAGGCGATCGGGCCCGAAGAGCGACTGAGGCGGGTAAGAGGGCGAGGTGGCCCACTTCGGAATATCCATGCGGGAGTAGAGCGCCTCGATGTGGAAATCGATGTTCTCCGTCACCGCATAGTTGGCTTCCGTGAACGCCTTGTAGGTGTCCTGCTGCTCAATCAGGTTGTCGTAGTTCGTGAACTGGAAGAAGCAGGTGTTGGCGGACAGCGTGTTCCCGAAGGCTTCGCAGCCGGGATCGGGCACGCGGCCAATAATGCCGAGCGCACCGGTATCCGGATTGGTCACGCCCACGGGGAAGATCGTCCCGGGGTTGCCGATGGAAGAGTAGCCCCCCTGGGGATTGGCGCTTTGCGGACGTATGGCCCAGTCGAGATCGCCGAGGCGCACTTCGCTGCGACGCTCGTATTCAAAAGCCCCGGTGACGTGCCAGCGGTCGTTCCCCGTGCCGAGCATAATGCCGGCTTGATATTCGCCATCCGACTCTTCAAAGGTCTGCCCGGACAGGCGGAACTCGGCGCCTTCGAAGTTGTCCCGGGTGATGAAGTTCGTGACCCCTGCGATGGCATCGGAGCCGTAAAGGGCAGCCGCGCCGTCCTTCAGGACCTCGATTCGGCCAATGGCAATGGACGGAATGGCGCTGATGTCCACGCCAACGTTGGCGGTGGACACGTGGCGGCGGCCGTTTACAAGGACGAGGGTTCTAGAGGAACCCAGGCCGCGAAGGTTGATGGTGGCCACCCCCTCGTTGCCCTGGCCGCCGGAGGCGTTGAACTGGTTGGTCTCGCCGATGTTGCCGTTGGAGATGTTCAGGTTCCGGATCATCTCCGTGATCGTGGGGTTGCCCACGTCCTGAAGGTCCTGGGCGCTGAGCACGTCCACGGGAAGGGCCGTATCTTGCGGCGTACCGCGAATAAAGGAGCCGGTCACCACCACTTCTTCGATGGCTTCC